>JARGGA010000333.1 GCA_029210805.1 Candidatus Thorarchaeota archaeon | reverse complement strand
GGCACTGATGCTCTCACACCAGATACGGATAATGATGGACTGCCAGATTACCTTGACTGGATTCTTCCTACTAACCCACGAAATCCTGATACTGATTACGACGGAGTCCTTGATGGGGATGAGTACCTTATCTATGGGACCGACCCTATCAGAAACGATACAGATGCAGATGGTCTGACTGATGGAGAAGAGTTGTTCTACTTCTATTGTAATCCGAACATTAGGGACTCGGATCTGGATGGATTAACTGACGGCGAAGAAATCCTGATGTACCTCACTGATCCCCTTCTGAACGACACCGATCACGATGGTTTGGAAGACGGTTACGAAGTATTTGCATCCCTTACAGATCCCCGTATATTTGATACTGATGGAGATAGATTGGGAGATGGAGAGGAGTTACTCATCTACAATTCTAATCCTCTTGATTGGGATACCGATCACGATTCCTTTGACTATCCTAATGAAACCCATGCAATGACGCTACCGCTAAGTGATGGTGATGAGGTCCTAGACCATGGTACTTCACCCATAACTATTGATACCGATCATGACAGTCTGACTGACTCACAAGAGATCTATCTTGCTATGGGTTGGCCTGGACATGATCCAATCCCACTTAATCCTCTTAGCAATGATACTGATATGGACGGATTACTTGACGGGGACGAGATGATTATTGAGAACGTTTCGATCATTAACTATCCATACGAGGGTCTCATACTAACACTGCGTTGGGGTTCCTGTCCTGTACTGAATGATACTGATGACGATGGTCTGATAGATTCACTTGAAGTGGCCAATTCGACCGATCCGTCTTGTTGGGACACGGACGGGGATTCTCTAAGTGATGGCTTTGAAATGTTACACTCGGGTACTAACCCGCTTTCAAATGACACTGATGGAGACGAGATTCCCGATGCGATAGAGCTCTGGAATGGCACGGATCCGCTGGATAATACGTCGCTGTTCCTAGGATTCGCGCTGGCTGAATATGTACTAGCCGCCCCGAATCCAGATAGTGCATTCTGGGGAACGTCTGCGACGGATTCTGATACGGACGACGACCTCTTGCCGGACGGGTTAGAGCTAATATATGGCCTTAATCCGTTGGATCCGGATACGAATGATAATGGTATCCTGGACGGTTACGAGTTCGATTGGGACGGAGATGGTTTATCGGATGGAGAAGAATTTTACATCTACGAAACATGGCACACGCCTCTCCCAATTGAAAATGGGACCTGGACTGGAGCTCCTGGTGGTTTCGATAATCCGGACTCTGATCTAGATGGTATTGATGATGGAGTTGAGGTTCATACATACGGTAGCGATCCAACTAATTCTGACACAGACGGCGATGGTATTCCAGATGGAGAAGAAACCGGATTTGGAGGAGGAATCCTAGTCCCTGTTACTGAAGGGCTGCCCGGATGGTCACTGCTCGTGATAGGTGGCGCAGTTGGTATAATTGCTGGAATAATCCTACCACCAACGCTGAGGTTCATCAATAGGAAAGTTAGAGGCGATGGCAAATCGAAGAAGACTGCTCCAAAGAAGGATACTAAGAAGACAACGAAATCCACAAAGAGTACGTCCAAGACGGAGGGTGACAAGAAATGAAACGAACAACCTTGAAACTTATGGTATTCGCATTAGGTGCTCTACTGATACTTTCAATGGCACCTCAAGCCCTACCTAATTTCACACCGAGTGTGGATTATCAAGAAATTGATGCTCCCGATGACTCAATAGACGAGTCCCTCCTGAACTTGAATCTGGATGGCGACTTCAATCTAACGAATGACTATCAACAATTCTGGGAGCCAAATAACATCCAAGGTTCATCACGGGCAGTTGCAGTTTCTGAGAGTAACAACTTCATGGCTGCTTCCGGAGGCTGGATGAATGATGCCGAATTACACATTTATCGGTGGTTCGAGCCAACCCTTCAGTACGTCCATGTATGGGACAGCGGCGATGGCGAATTTGGTGGTGACATCACAGATCTCGAATTCATGGACTGTGATAGCAATGGCCGCCTTGAGATTGTTGCAGCCTGTCAGGATGGCAAGATATACATCTATGAAGCACTAGGCATAGAAACCGAACCATTCCAAGAAATTGAAGACTGCAATGTCTTTGAGCAAGTTTGGAATAGTGGTTACATCATGGACCAGCAAGTCTGGGACATAGAACTGAATGATATCGATCACGATAGTCAGACAGAAATCATTGCTGCGTGCTGGGATGGCAAGGTATACGTCTTTGATTACATTGACCATTCTGCATGGCCTTATTGCCAGGAAGAGCACTGGATTCAATACGAACCAGTTTGGGATAGTGGAGATACAATTACTGACAGAGTGAATACTGTTGTAGTTGGAGATACAGACCGCGATCTAAAATCAGAGATTATTGCAGGCAGTCAGGATGGCATAGTTTACCTCTTTGAGGAAAAACCGTGTCTTCATCATGTATATGATCTCAAATGGACTAGTGGAGATTCAATCTGGCGTCCCATCAATGCTATTGCCTTTTCTACAAACTTCGATGGCGACTTCTATGGTGAGTTTGCTGTATCTGCATATGGTCAAGGTGTATACGTATTCCACTATGATTACGGCACAGATGATTACTACGTGAAGAAAATAAATCGTGAGCCTGAATTGTGGGAGCAGGGTGCTACAGTACTGGATCCCCCTGTCTATACTGGTTATGAGGTTGACCCATATATTGATAGGAAAGAGTATGGTTGGGCTGACCAAGGAGTCAATGAATATGATCCCATCCCCTACCCATGGAGTACGCCTGAACTTGGAGGTGCTTCAGCGCTAGGTGGACCTCCTGATTATTCACAGACCACTTTCTCTGCGACTGAACAGTTGAATCCTCTATATACATGGACATATGAAGAAGGTAGCGCACCTGGACAGCTCAACTATCCCTATGGATTGGCGGTCGCTCCTGATGGTTTTGTCTATTTGGCTGAATACTATAATGATCGCGTCAGTGTGTTTGATCCCTCCGGTAATCTACTATTCACTTTTGGTGAAACCGGCAATGAGACTGGTCAATTTGATGGGCCCTCTGGAGTTGAAGTTGACGAAGAAGGCTTTGTATATGTTTCTGAGGCATTGAACGGCAGGGTTCAGAAATTTGACCCATCAGGTGGTTTTCTTGCAGAGTGGGGAGCGAACGGTTCTGCTCTAGGTCAATTCTTTGCACCTATGGACTTAGCTCTGGGACATGATGGTGAACTCTATGTGGCTGATGCTGGAAACAACAGAATAGTTGTGATGGATCGTTACAATGGAACTTTCTACGATGAGATTGTTGGAAGTGGCAGTACTGAACTTATCACCCCGATGGGTGTTTCAATCGGTCCTCTAGGCTACGTTTATGTTTCAGACACTGGAAATGACAGAATGATTGTATTCGATTCCGGCGGTAGCTATGTGAGACAATGGGGTGGCTATGGAGCTGGAGACGGAGATTTCAATCAACCAATATTCTCAACTATCACCGACGATGGTATGGTGTATGTCAGTGATTTTTCAAATGCAAGAGTTCAGAAATTCACTCTTCAAGGTACCTATGTTTCACAATTTGGTGGCCTTGGTGTGGGACCCGGACAGTTTGCGTTTGTGACTGGAATAGATATCGATTCTCAAGGATTAGTGAAGGCAGTCGATCTTCTGGCCGAGAGAATTCATACCTTTGGTGTACTCGATTATACTCTCGAGGATATCATCGGTGACAATTACGGTGTGGATGGCGGATTAGGCTATCCTTTGGACGTTGGTCAAGATCCAGAAGGCAATATCTATGTCCCAGATTGGACTGGTAGTGTGGTTGTCAAATATGCAGAAGATGGAACGTATTTGACAAATTGGTCACTGCCAGGAGGCGGTCAACCATTGGCTATCCAGGTTGAAGACAATGGCGAAATATTCTTGTCTGATTACACCGGTGACAGAATCCACGTTACAGATTACGAGGGCAATCTCATCCGTTCGTTTGGTTCACCAGGAGCAAATCCCGGTGAGTTCAA
>JARGGA010000332.1 GCA_029210805.1 Candidatus Thorarchaeota archaeon | reverse complement strand
GTCGTATACTGTTGCGGTATAGTGCGTTATTTCTGCATCAATCGGATTAAAACTCCAACTACATTGTTCATAGAATGTGAAACCACTAAAGAGTGCAGATGCTGAAGTAGTAGTGTCATAAATTGCCTCAAAGGTATCAATTACTCTTACAAAAACACTGAAGCTACCAGGGGATAGCTCTGGATTATTGCCCATCAGGATATCTACTATGGCTACCCCAGAATGATTCAGCGTTCCGCTCCCGATAAGAAATATTTCGTTCTCCTGTAGTGCATAAACCGAAATATCAAGTGGGACTCCGTATGGAACTCCAATTCCGGTTTTAGCGGTCATGGTTATTTGATGGATTTCGAATTGTTCAATTTCATAATCTGCGGAGGTTAACGACCACTCTATTGCTGTTTTGTCCAGTGACAATGCGACAGAACGACCACAAAGACCCAGTCCTGTGGCTTCTTCTCCAACAGCAATGGGAAATTGGATGTAATGAGGACCACCTGATTCCAATCCCTTGAAGCTAACAGTATTCTCTCCATCAACATAGGTTATATCATTTAGCGTCCACATAGTGAGATACGGTTCAGCAAGCATTAATCTTGCATATGCTCCTGAAACTGTTTCTGGAATCACTAGAGCGATTACAACTTGAGAATTACCAACGATAACACTGCATGAAGTAATGTAGTTGTCATACTCGTCAACAACTGGAATGAATAGAGATACCGTGATGCCATCGTTTTCAATAGCTAGCAAGAAAATGATTGAACGGGAATACCCCACATTATCATAGACTACTACTTTGAAATGATGATAACCATCTAGCAAATCAGTTGTTGTTAGGTCAAAACTCCACAACCCATCTCGAATACTAATCGTTCCATAGAACTGATCGTCAATATGGATTTCCCCATAATCTAATCCAGAATATGCATCATTAGTTATTCCGGCCAGTGTTGTAATTCCCGATATAGTATCGTGATTACTGTGTGATGTAATGCTAATAGTTGGGTTACTTCTATCATAGATGACAACCAGATTCAAATTCTTAGTTTTCGAATTTCCCAGATAGTCCTCCGCAACGATTATTTCTAGTGTATAATTCCCTTGCGGATCATCTCTGTCTCTTGAAAGTAGTCCCTTCCAAATACCTGTACCACTAGCATCAAGAGTAATAGGGATCGCAATTTTCAGTCCATTTGGATCAAATACGTACGCTTTTACTATCTTGACACCGCAACCAATACCATCTGATATGCTATCCACTGAGATTGTGAAAGTTGTTCCAGAAGAACCCGCCATCGGCGTGAATGTAATTGATCCAGTAGTAGGTCCCGAATTATCTACCCTAAGCACAAAAGATGATTCCTTTATGTTTAGAGCATTATCCGTGGCCTTGACATATACAGTATATGATCCATCAGTAACTTTCGTTGTATCAAAAGCAAACTCCCAGTCTGCAGAACCTGTTGTAGGAGCATACTCGTCATTTCCAATCTTGAATTCAACTTTTTCCAATCCAGCTAGGCTGTCAGCCGCAGTTCCACTGACCGTGATAGAACCTTTAACATATTGATTGTTAGAGTGTGATGCTACTGACAATGCCGGTGCGGTGTTGTCAATTATTACCTCTACGAAATCGTATGATGTCGTTTCACAATTATCCCTAACTCGAGCACGAATTGTTCTAGCCCCATCAGGATACTGCGTAGTATCCAAATCGTATGACCAACTTGTTGTACCAGTGACTGAAAGTTCTGGTTGACGATAGAAATCAACTATATTCTCGTAGCATCTAATAGAAATCGCTGCAAATCCCCGATGTCGATAATCATTTGCTCCACCTGTGATTGTTCTTGTGCCACTGAGGAATGCCCCATCGCTTGGTGTGGAAATCTAGACATCAGGCGGGGTACTACCAATATACAAGTCATCAAACAGGCCAACACAATCCAAAGTAACAGTATATCCAATGCCACCCCCTTGAACGTGACATCGAACATCTGTGATTCGATAATCGTGATTGTCTTCACCTTTATCCTCTAAATCACTATAGATATCTCTTACATCTGCTACCCATGTATCATGATCCTCACTGATTTCGAAAGTATAGTACTTGGACCCAAAAAAGCTGAAATCACCGTGGTTAGTAGTATCACTTACATAATAGTGGAGATAAAAGTCTGTATTAAGATCTGCATCATTATCATCAATGCCCAATGTCACCACAGCGGAGCCCCACAAGGACGAATGATCTAAATACATGGCAAAGTGAAGACGTGTGTCCTCCGTAACTACTTCATTGATAACATCTTGATACACAGTATACCTACAATCATAAAACCACGTATAACCAATAAGGATTGGGACTGAATCTGCATCAAGTTTCATCGAATAATCGTCTGCATAATCCCTCCAATATTGCGATTTGCTTCCAACACCTGAAGCGGTCCATCCATCCACATTGACCTCAAAATTGCCATTAGCAATTATGTTGTCAGAACCATCCCCTCCCCCGTCATCATCTTCGATTGGTTCTGCTGAAACCTGGACTCCTCCTAACAATGCTAGAAATAGAAATGATGCGAATAAGACTATCACGATTTGTTTTCTTTTAATTTTCAATGTTCTCTCCCTCTCCAGGAAATTTCTCGGGAATTTATTCATCTTCTGATGTTGCGCTAATCGTAGGTGTAGTATCTTCACCGACTCTCCTTTTTCGGTGAAAAATGTAAGCCACTATCACTATCATTCCTACCGTTATGCCCGCAATAAGCGCCACTACATAGAGTAGACTCAAGGGATCTGCTGGTTGTGTAGGTGTGGTTGGTGATGGTGTTGATGTGACACTCGATGTACTTTCGTCAAAGACTGTGTACTCAAAGTAACTTCCAGAATTATTATTGGTTCTCTTATTATCCACTGAATCAAATGCTTCGAAGAAGTACTGAATAACTGTACCATTTGGAAACTCTGGAATATTTGCTGAATAGACAGAGGACTCTACATCTGCCATTTCTTCCTCGATCCATACTTCACTGCTACTGCTTATGTAGTGGAGCAAAACAGATTGGACGCCACTGAGCGAGTCAGTAACTGTTACATTGATTGTAACCGCATCACTGGATGTTGGTGCAATCGGGTATTGAATTGGATCAAGAATCAGAGGGCATAGATTATCAAATATAATGTTAGACTCTGCTGACGAAACCACATACTCCAATTTGTCATGGGTTGTAGCATAAAACGTGATGTTTGATGATAGCGAATCAAATGTGGTACTGAACGTAATGACTGAGTCTGCCAATGGGGTTTCATTGTCCATTACCTTAGAATTCCATTCGGTTCCATCTGATGAATACCAAAGAATACAATCTATTAGGTCTGTGGTTCCTTTCTGAATTTCCGCCCAAATAATTGGATTCTCCAAAGTGTTATAGAACTCCTTGTCTGTAGTAACGTTATTGAATGTAGGAGCAGTCAAAGAGAAATAATATGTATGACCATCCCCACATGAGGTTGCAAACTCATTGCCATCACTTGTAATGGCGACATCGATAATATATGACTCACATGGGTGTCTGATGATTGAGGTATTCGAGTTTCGATCGAAGACCATTGTTTCATTTCCATACCCGCCAGCAATGATTCGAGTACCTGCTTCATTCATCGCCAAGGTTGTGAACCTTTCAGTTCCGTTGTATTTCCAAAGCGTTTCATTGCTACCTGAATCCCATACGAAAAGTGTGTCAGTATTGCTCTCAGAATTCGTGGCGGCAATAGTCCTAGCATCTTCAGAAATCTGAACCGTGTCAAATTCATTTATTGAAGACCAAAGTGATACGTTGGAGCTTCTGGGAAACAGAAAAGTACCTTCTTGACTTCCCACTGCTAGATAAGTGCCATTTCTACAAACTGACACTTTACCAACTGTATCCATGAATTGATTCTCCCACAAAGTCTGATTACTTGAATAATCAAAAACGAGTACGAGTTGATTCGTATTCGCTGCTATAATGGTAGATCCATCTGTGGATATATCAACACTAACAATGGTGTTCGTTGTATTGT
>JARGGA010000331.1 GCA_029210805.1 Candidatus Thorarchaeota archaeon | reverse complement strand
CAACGTGTATTACTCTAGTGATTAGTGACGTATTGCAACCCGATAGATGCATAGACGTTCAATCTGTAATATGGTGCATGCCATGAAGATGAGACACAAAATACTCGCGATGTTGTTACTCCTGTCCTTGACAGCAATCATGTTCTTTCCAACGAGCAATAATAATGTTCTACTTGGAGAAGACGATTCGGTGAATCCTTCTTCGATTACAGACCCCGTAGATGGTATAACCACCGCCGGAGTTAATGATCCCTACATTGATACGGTTCCTGTGGTTGAAGATTCGATTGTTATTGACACAGCTCCAAATTCTAATTACAACGGAGATGGACTTTGGGTAGGTCTTCATGCTGTAGGCTATTATGGTCGTGGATGGCTCAAGTTTGACCTTCCTGTTGCATCAAGCAGCTACGAAATCACAAGGGCAAGAATGTTAGTTTACTTGGAGAACGATCAATATCTAGTTGATGTTCCCATTGGAGCATATTATAGCAGTGATGATTCCTGGGATGAAACAGCCATCACCTGGAACAATCAACCCATAGTTGACGCCGCTCCCTTAGATATAATTGATAGTCCTACAAGTCCGAATATGTTCGTTTCATCGAACTATTATAGTTGGGACGTTACAGGCGCTGCAAGTGAATCTATTTTGGATGATGGTGTCCTATCGGTAATGTTGAAACAGGAAAACGAGTCGCTAACCAATCAAACTTCCAAATACTTCTCTGAGAAAGACAGTTTCAATCCTCACCCCGCCTATCTTCAATTCGAGTGGGAAACTGGTCAGATTCAAAATGCTACAGTACCGATTCTCGAAGAGGAAACTGTCTACGACGGTTCACCAAATACGAATCTCCATGGTTCAGAAACTTCTGGTGGGATATTTGTAGGTCGTCACACTTCTGGTGCATATGGACGAGGTTGGTTCAAGTTTAATCTCTCTACTATCCCTGATGCATTCCACTTCAGTAGTGCAAGGATGTATGTCTATTTAGAGAATGAATATGCTGATCTTGTTGATGCCCCTATCGGAGCCTATTACAGCACCGATAATTCTTGGAGTGAAACAACAATCACCTGGAATAACCAACCTTCATCAGATTTTGCGCCATTGGAATTGATTGACAGTCCCGCAAGTCCAGACATGTTCGAGGAGCTTAACTACTATAGCTGGGACATCTCATCTGCTGTAAGAACCTCCATGATTCAAGATGACATTCTATCAATTGTGCTCAGACAAGAGAATGAATCTATCGACTATGACACATTCAAATACTTCGTCGAGCGAGAGTACAATAACAATCATTCCGCCTATATTCTACTTGAATGGCATTCGCCATCTACAACTCAACTCACTGTAGATGGTCAATCGGAAACCCCTCATTTGAATTATATTTCTAACCCGAATCCTGAGTTTGGATGGACTTTCACAGACGGTGATATTAGCGACTCTCAAACCAATTATGAAGTTGAGCTTCAAGATGATGGCGCAAATCAAATCTGGAATCAAAATCAGAGCAACATTGTTCCCTTGTTTGATCAGGGAACAGATCAAAACGCAAGACCCTTTGCTTCTCCCAGTGAGATGAAGTTTCAATTCAAGTATCCATCAAGTTTGATTCCGAATTCGGGAATAATAGACAAGCTGTATTTCGATATTGACCTAGACACGGCAGTTGTGACATATACCAATTTTACTTTGTTCATGCTGAGTATGTACAACGATACAGCTCTCTCGACGGACTTCACTGGGAACTATGATGGAGGAAAACCAAAGACCGTATTCTTCTCATCAGAATATTCACCTGAAATTCGCAGTGGTCAACTCATAATTGATATCTGGAATAACTTCTTTGTAAACAAGGATATGGATCTGCTAATCGAGATCAAGTACACAAGTGAGACTGGACCTACTCCTATCAGTTCTAACCACAGCGTTGCAAGTACAGGGTCAGTGGCATACACCTTAGGTAATGGCGCATATCACAATGGAACCGCAGAATACACTTATGGCCGGACACATAATTTGTATTTTAACTATGCAACAGATATTGTTAGAGAAGGCGGTCCTTCAACCCATGTTTATCCATTCCACGCTGTATCACCTCTGACTATCCAAATGAAATACAACAAGTCTTTACTCGAACATACTGGATTCATAGATAGACTGTATTTCAGAGTGGAAAACATGTCAGGAAGCCTTACTCTCCATAACTTCACACTATCTTTGGTCGAATCACCATTAGATGGTTCTTTGGGATATAATTTCATTGACAACTACGGAGGAGCAATACCAACCGTCGTTATTGATGAAGTGACCTATGAAATAAGCTACGATGGTTATTGGCTCATCATTGATGTTCCTGATATTTTCTATTACAGCGGTCTGAATGATCTACTGGTTGAGATTAGATATTCTGCAGTCACAGGAGCTGCCACATTATCGCACCTGATTTCTTCTACAGGGTTGGAGAATGGTGGATCAAGGGCCTATGGATATAGTATATCAAGTGACTGGGCAGTTGTTACTGATAACAATGTGTACGACTTGGCAGTTGATATTGTCAATCCCGAGTCAAGCATAACCTATGATGGCCCTACATTGGTTAATGGAACCACTTACACATTGAAAGTACGAACCCGTGATACTTTTGGAATGTGGGGTCCTTGGTCTGAGCTCAATTTCACTACTAACACGATTGGTTTCGCTCCAGCTTGGGATTATTTGTATACGTCCCCAGGAGATATAATCACACTCGGGACAAGTACCACAATTTCAACCTACGTCCATCATCCAGAGGGAATAGAAGAGGTCTTGTTTTCAGGCGCAGGTGTAAATCATACAATGAACAATGTAAGCAACGTATATTCCTACACATGGACTCCACCAGATTTTGGAAGCAACCCATTCACCATCTACATGAGGAGCGCTCTTGGATATTGGAACACTACAGCTTGGAGTATCATTACAATTGATGGCTTCGCCCCTAGTGTCAGTTCCATTGAAAGAAATCCATTAACACCTAGTGATGCAGAATCTGTTACAATTACTGCAAATGTGACAGATCAAATCGCTGTTTCAACGGTAATACTCTACTACAACGATGGTTCTCAAACCTACAATGTGACCATGAGCTCATCTGGGTCCTTGTATGAAGGTATTATTCCAGCTTTTCCAAGGGGCACAAGTGTTCTATATCAGATATTTGCGAATGATAGTTCCGATAACTACGTTTTTTCATCCGCGTCTGGATATACTGTTGTTCAATCATCTCCCCTATGGTCAGATTTGAATGAGAGTTCGGGGAGTATAGAGTTAGGAAACAATGTCACAGTTTCGATTAACGCGAGTCACACTGAAGGTATGAGTTTGGTTCGTCTGGAAGTTTCAGGGTCAAACTACACCATGCTAAACGCTTCTGGAATCTATACCTGGACTTGGACTCCAAATTCGATTGGTCAAGCTAACTATGTTATCTACATGCTGAGTTCTAACGGATACTGGAATACCACGTTTGGATCAATAGATGTTGTTGACACAACTGATCCAACTATAGAATATATCATCATCGCCCCGCTTTCACCTACCGAGGCAGATTCTGTCATTGTCACAGCAAATCTGGATGACCTTGGTGGATTCCAAGAAGTAATTCTTCAGTATGATATTGGGTCTGGGTGGACAAATGTGACGATGACTACAAGCGGAGGTGTATTCACTGGTGAGATTCCTGCTCTGCCCTCGCAGACGGTTGTGACATTCAGGATTTATGCCATTGATCCTTCAGGTAACTGGATTCTATCTGCAGAGAATAGCTACACAGTGATTGGATTGTCAACCACGACAACAACGTCAACCACAACACCCACAACATCTCCAACAATCACGACTACAATAACCGACCCGACAGACCTAGGTCCATTATTCACAATAGTAATGGTTGCTGCTGTTGTTTTGGCTGCTATTGTAGCAATCTTGGGATTGAGAGTTCATCGGAAGAATTCTGAATACAGTTATGCAGGGTGACCAACAGCTACCAAAAACTTACCCAAAGTTGGACATCAATTTGATGATCTGTTGA
>JARGGA010000330.1 GCA_029210805.1 Candidatus Thorarchaeota archaeon | reverse complement strand
GATATTGAAGAAAGATTGGTCTATGGAACCGATGTGTATGATAGCAATAGTGACAACGATGCACTCTCAGATGGTACTGAGGTTGCCTGGGGGTATGACCCACTCAATGCAAATAGTCCCATTGTTGCTTCTTCTCTTATAAATTCTGCAACAGTTGTTGGTTTCAGTGTCACTGCATACGTGAATCATTACACCGCAATGGATTATGTCAAATTCTATGCTCGATACCAGAACAGTATAGGACAATGGACAGGTTTCTACTATATCGGGATAGACTACACACCTTCCAGTGGAAAGTACTCCAAGTATTGGACAGTGTCTTCAGCGTATGTTCGGATGGAGCTCAAGGTATATGCATATAATAGTGGAAGCGTCAATCTAGGATACGACACGCAATACTTCAAGCTGAACGGAGGCGGGGGTCCACCAATAGAATAGATCAAAGGTGTTAAGTTGAACGTAATGCAGCATCGACACAGACTAAAACGAACGCTCAAAACATATCTCATCGTAATTCTTGCGCTTGTGGTATGTTTTGGTGGCTTCGTACAATCCGCAACCGCCGATGACCCTGCAATCTGGGAGATTGCTGAACATCCATACAGCAATTCAGATATCACATTTCAAGATGTTGTATTCATCAACAGAACACATGGGTGGGTGGTAGGTATTACGACTGAGGGGATTGGAGGTGGCGTAATACTGCATTCAAACGATAGTGGAGTATCCTGGCACGAACAACATCATGATTCAGAACAGGCGTTTCGACAAATCGCTGTGATAGATGACCTAACACTTTGGGTGACAGGTCGTGGAGGTTTGGTCTACACAACTGATGGAGGTAAACAGTGGATTAATAGTACCACGATTGGTCCCGGAGCATCCGGACTTGGTGGTGTCATCTTTAGCAATGCTACTCATGGTTGGACTTCTACATACTCAAACCTATACACGACCACAGATGCAGGTCAAAGCTGGGAAAACGTATCATCATGGGTGTTTGACGACAATGCAAGGGATTTCCATATCCGAAATTCAGAGATTTGGGTCATTGGTTTCTATGGAATATACTATAGTAATGATTTTGGAGTCGAATGGAAACAGCTGTATACTCATGGTGGTTGGTCAATGTCTTTTGTAGAAACTGGAGGAGCATGGGCAGTAGACGATAACCTGCTTGCATCATCCTTTGACGGGTACACATGGTCATCTCATGCATTACCGCGTCCATCCCCCTTTGGTGGATACTACCCTCCATACTTTTCAGATGTGTTTTTCGTCGACCCATACAATGGTTGGCTAGGAGGTCTTGAAACACCAATTACCTATACTCCGAATGGAGGGCTGGATTGGTACGATCAGGGCGTTGAAATCGACACGCGTATCAATGGACTGGAATTCATCAACCAGACTCATGGATGGGCGGTTGGCTCAGATGGTACGATTCTACGAACCACAAAAGGAAACGAGATTGGTGCTCGACTATGGAGAGGCTTGACTGATTATGTCATACTAATACCAATCGGAGCTACAATCATAGGGATTGTGGCTGTTGTAATGCTTTACAGACGGCGGCGCATGCCAGAGAAGCCATTGAGCAAACAAATCCAATCATCAGGCACTATTGATATTGAATAGGAATATGATGTATTTCCACAGTAACACTGACTTGGTATCCTGACGGGGCTTCAAAAGGATCTCGGTTTCTGTTTAGGACCAATTAGGTCCATCATTCTTTGCCACAATTCTAAGTGGCATTTATTAGTAAATGAAGGTCATATTAGGAATGTGGATACTAGTCCACATGAGGTGCATTATCGTGGTTAGAGTGAATATTGGAAAATATATGCCAGTTCTGATTCTAATAGTACTTTTTGTACTCCCTTTGATAGAACCGGTACAAAAGACTGTGTCTAATCCCTCCATCTGCATTGTAATTCCTTATGCTCAAGATTCGCTGTGGAGGTTGCATTAGAAACACTGGAATATGAGTTTAGTAAAGTTGGTTTGTCTTATACAATAGCTAACTTCAAAAACTTAGCAAGGCTATCTGATTCTCTTGATTTTCTAATTCTGATAGGGCATAGCCAATCCGAAGGTATGCTAATAGAAAACGGAATTATGTCATGGTCGAATCTATATAGTCAGGTTTCAGAAAAATCGAGAAATGCTATTGTACTTGCATGCCATTCACCAACAAATTCCGAACTGGGAATTCTTGGCTTTAGTGGTCAAATTGATGCAAGAGCAGGTGCCCTACTAACTGCATGGCAAGTTCAGCACATGATTGAACCAGAGATAACTTCTACAGTGCTTCTCACTGAATTTTCTAGGGTTGGTAACAGCTACGGAAAACCATGACAAACCTGGACATCTCTTAAACGGACATCGAATTAAAGACCACTTTTGTAGGTGTTCATATTCGCCGCCCAGGAACTGAAAGATGTAGGACGAGTTCAAGACGAGAGCCAAGTCCACGGATTTTTCTACCGTCACCGTCAGTTGGTCGGGGACGTAAACTGCCTTTGGAGAGGACGTTAGACGTCACAGGTCCTTCGGGAGCATGACGCTGCTTCGATGAATTAGGAACCGAACAACATCTTGGACTCGATGTCTAGGATTGTATAGGTTTCGGGAAACGGTATGCTAATGACCTATTATTGGGATACAATTCGAACAACTGCTATGTAAATTGATGAGGTGTGATTATTCTAGCGGAATCAAGACCACTTTGTTCCTGCTCATTTCATTAAAGACCGAACATCAGGGATAAACATCTGTCACAGAGTAGCTCTGAGGTTTTGTCTTCTCGTTGGATGACATGTTCACATTTGGAGCATACAGGTCTGAAGCATTTATCACATAGTGATAAATCAGACATCTTTTTGATTCTACCACACCCCACGCAAAGATTCTTTGTACCCCTCCCTCTGTGAGCAAATAATGTTCGCACAATCGCTACGGCGTCCTCTTGTTCAAGCCGACCAGCTTCAACCTCTCTCTGAGCCTTCTCCTGAATCTCATCGTGATTTACATCGCTCTCAATTTCCGCACCAATAACACCTCTGATCACGGATTCGGGGATTTCTGGTTGTTTTGAGATCGAAACTGAAACCAAGGGAAAGCAAAGAGAATTCTTTACCTTATCAATGAGAACGTCAAAGGTTCCAACAATTCCAGCATCGATTAAAGATTTGAGATGATGCTCAAGTGCAGCACGTTCAAGTTTCATTTCATCCATGATGTCACCCTTATTGGCAATCCGTTTTGAGAGGAGATAATTGAGAATCTTAATTCTGGTCGGATTTGAAAGAGCCTTAGAAACTGCCACTACATCGTCCATCGTAATCATTAGAAGGTAGGTAAAATGTTCTTTATGTATTGTTGTACAAAAGCAAAGAATCCTTTTCCCGGATTCCGGTAGTGCTTATTTTCCTGTTTATTGATATGCGGTTCCTGAATAAGAAATACATTGGATGAGGTGACTATTTGATGACTGTCGCGAATCAGCTTGTGGTTATAGATGACTTATATAAAGAGTATAAATTGGGCGAAACTACCGTTCATGCACTTCGAGGCGTTTCACTTCAAATTGCCGCCGGATCGTTCGTGGCGATACTGGGACAATCAGGTTCTGGGAAGACCACGCTACTGAATATGATATCGGCATTAGATGTGCCCACCATAGGCCAGGTAAGCGTAGAAGGGTCATTAATATCATCTATGGATAGAGATGAAAGAACCCGTTTCCGAAGGACGAAGATTGGACTGGTATTTCAATTCTACAACCTATTCCCAACACTCACAGCTATCGAGAATGTTGAAATCGGGATTGCTCTGGATATCAAGGATAAGAAAACCCTACGAGAAAGAGCACAACGCTACCTGAATCTTGTAGGAATACTGGATAAAGCAGACAACTATCCATCACAGATGAGCGGAGGAGAGCAACAGCGAGTAGCAATAGCAAGGGGTCTCGCAAAAGAACCTCCTATTCTTGTTCTCGATGAGCCTACGGGCAATCTTGATGCAGAAACCTCAGAGGTGATCTGGAATCTTCTGAAAAGTATCAATGAAACTACAGGT
>JARGGA010000329.1 GCA_029210805.1 Candidatus Thorarchaeota archaeon | reverse complement strand
GGATACAGTAAGCACCCCGTCAATGTTATATTTTCGAGCAATCTTGATGGCAGACACCACATCACGGGTACTTGCTACTTCGAATTCGTCTGCAAATTCACGACCCTTCGCATTTGGCGAGCCATCCATTGCTACTACACGGTGCCCCATTCTTTTCGCAGATTTTATCGCAATTATCTGAGATTCACCAGCTCCAATAACCATCAGTGTTCTCTGTTTGGACATCTTTTTCCCTCTTTATGCTCGAGATAGGCATTCAGCAATCATCTCCACACCAGCAGGAATTTCTTTTTTGGTCACATTGCCAAAAGATATTCGAATCCTTTCAATACCTCTCTTGCCATATACACATCCCGGAACAACTGCAGTATGATAGTCATTCAACAAGTCATTTGCAAAGTCGAGAGGATTAGTATGGAATCGAGCAATTGATGGAAAGATGTAGAGGCCTGCATTTGGCATATCCACAGGTAGGTCATGTCTGTTCATTTCTGCTACAAGAATCAGTGCGCGCCCCTTTAATTCTCCGATAATTGGTTGACATACCTTAGGATACGATTTCATCGCATCTATCGCTCCATATTGGGAGAACGTGCTCACATTTGTTATGCAATGCTGTGAAGCCTTTAGTGCCTCGTTGATAAATTCAGGGGGGCCAATCGAGTAACCCAATCGCCAACCTGTCATGGCGAAGCATTTTGAAAATCCACTGATTAAAATCAATTTCCTTGAGAAACTTCCAAGTTTCTGTAACATGGGTGGAGAAGAATCGGTATATCGAACGTTTGCATAGATATCATCAAGGACAAGCCAGAGATCATGGTCTTTGGCAATCTCATGTGCCACATCAATCTCTTTGGGAGTCAGTTCATAGCCCGTTGGATTGCCAGGCGTACCTAGGACAATCATTTTTGTTTTCTCATTGATAAGGGATTTAAGGGTATCATAATCCAGCTTGGTATCACTAGCATCCATAGGAGATGGATATGCCACTGGTGTACCTCCACAAAATGCTACGATTCCACGATATGTAGCCCATGCCGGATCAGGGCAAAGAACCTCATCACCATTGTTGAGCAAAGCCGCGCATGTCGAGAAGAATGAGTTAATTGCCCCAACGCTAACAAGGATTTGGCTTTCGGGGTCAATATCAGAATCATATCTTGGATGATAAAACTCAGCAATGCATTTGCGAAGAGCAGGAAGACCACGGCTGTGAGAATATTTAGTTTCTCCTTCGTTCATTGCACGATATGCTGCTTCACGAATGGATTTTGGTGTTTTGAGATTAATATCACCTACATTGAATTTTATTACTTGATTACCTTGAGATTCAATCGCTCGGATCTTATCAGCTAATTCCACAGTAAATTGCTGAGATAGCTCAGCAGTTCTGAATGACAACATGAGCGCACATTCTCCTAGATATGTAGAAGTAACGAACTGCCATTGGGTTGTTCGCAAAGAATCCAATTGTGTCGTTTAAATATATGTTGTGTCGTGTGAGTAATACATGTGACTTAACCACAATCGCTATATCTAGTGGACCCATGACCTGTAGATATGTGATGCTTGGGGGTTTCCTCATTATGAAGAGTCCCTTTGATAATAAAATTCTGAATTATGCAATTCTGATTGCGCTATTTGCAACTTTTCTCATCGGCATTATTGCAGAAATTATTACGATATTCAGCAGTGGAGCTCTGATGGGGGCAGATTCATACTATTTCAGATTTGTTATCGAATTGCTTCTTGCTACTGGAAACAAGCCATCCACTCTACCAAATACAACATCATCAACAAGTATTTCGTATGAATCTACATTTGAACATGTCATCACAACTCTGTTGCTGATATCTGGTTTGTCTGTAGAATCTACACTTGCAGCTATGGGACCTATTGCCTTTCTGCTTACCACTATTGTTGTTTTCGCTCTTGCACAAAAGACGACAGAAAACCCAATATCTGCGGCAATAGCATCAATGTTCTTTGCTTCGTCAAGTTACAATCTGTACCGAAGCACAATGGCCTTGCCTGAAATGTACGCGCTATTCTTTCAAGCACTTATCGCATACGTTCTCCTCAATCACAATAACTCAGAGAACCAATTGATTGGAAGTAAAGAGGTTCTTCTAGCAATCTTCATTTCATCATCATTATACATTCATCAACGATCGATAATGATAGCATTATTCTTGATTATTTTCTACTACCTCTTGTACCCGATAGGTGAGTGGATCATAAAACGAGAGGCAAGAGAATTACGAAATGGATTTACGAAAGTCTTTGCCATTGGAATCATCACGCTGAGTTTGAGCTTTCCAATGGTTCTATTGGTAATATCGTACTATTATGCTCTTATTCAAGGCACATGGATTTCAGAGGAAATCTCAATCGCCAACTATTCACTTCTTGATTTACAGGGATATCTCTGGCACCTTGGCCTGGGACTAATGGTCGCGGGTATTTTGGGAGCGCTTCTGATGATTCATCGGAGAGCAAAAACAAAGAAGGAATGGATTGTTCTTGTATGGGGACTAGTAGCATTCTTGCTTACTATTGCGCCGCTATTCGGGGTTTATGCACCCCCTTATCGATTCATTTCATATCTCTCGATTCCTATGACATTATTCGCAGCATCATTCATTGCAGTCATCATAGGAGATGGTTCGTTTAAATACGAAGGAAGATTAGCATCAATCTCTCTTCCGAATATAGGTATGCGCATTTCCAGATTGAAAACAGAAAGAAATCTACCATCACTTCGTCAGATAGTAGCGGCTCTTCTTATCTTATACACATTTTCTGGTTTTTTAGTAGCATCGAGGAGCATCTCATATTGGAGGCCATATACAGAAAGCGATTTTGTTGCAATGTCTTGGCTTAAACAGCAGGTAGACCCGAATACATATGTATTATCTTATGGAGGGGCAGCAGCCGTTTTCAATATCTCCAATTCTGAAACAAGAACAAGTGTTGCGAATGCAATATTTGGAGCAGAAAATCAAGATGATATTGATACAGTCCTTCAAGAAACATATCCCGAGAATGCAATTGTTCTTTTGTTAATGATAGAAGGAGGGTGGCCACCCGTGAATGCAGCGTTTCCCAACGCAGAGAATATCTTGTACCAATACACGGTGGTATTCTCAAGACATAGTACAATAATCTTCGATCTAACAGCCCCTTTGAATCCGGAACATATCGAAGAGTCGCCTGAGATAATACCACCACTGGTCGAAAAAACTTCAGTCAGACAAACGACTGTTCAGGTTATGAGTGAATCCTGCGATGTAACCAGTGGCTGCGATGTACAAAAAATGGACATGGAGGTTTCAGGACAATCCTATCAGTCTGCTGGTGAGGGAACTCAAATATTCTGGATTATCAACAATCAGGTTCTAAACTACTCGGGGAGCTCCCTTGAAGATAATGATGGGATGACTGAAGGTTTGACTGAGTGGGAATCAAGCATTGGGTCGCAGTACTTCATCAGTAACGATTCCAAGATTGGTAATCATAGTGTTGGAATCCACTACAACTGGTATGAGGGTTATCACTATATCTTCAAACGAAATATATCACTGCTGACATCTTTGGATTCTTTCTCATCTATCAAATTCTGGCTGTATTCAGAAATTGATATCAAAGACCATGGGTATCTTTCACTAAGACTAAACGAAAGAGGGATCCCTGACAACATATACTATTCAATAGTACCGCAGGTAGGTTGGACGCTCTATCAAATTCCTATTGATTCTTTTAATATTCCAAACGAAAATGTCCTAGCGACTGATGAAATAACTATGCTCATTCGACCGGTTTTGAATAATCCGGGTCAATTTGATTTCAAAATAGATGGTTTGCATTTTTCATCGAAGTGTTTTGCGACACTTGAGGGAGAGAAGGGCTTGCACCAAATTGATGTCACCCAATTTGGATTGCTAGAACTTCTAGCGGTATTCACCAAGGACACATCATTCGAGAATAGAACATATCTCAGGCCCTCCTCAGCAGGGTTCGAAACCATAGGAGAATACGCAAATTGTGAGTCATCTTATCAATTGTGGGTTGTTCGGTACGGTTCCCTTTC
>JARGGA010000328.1 GCA_029210805.1 Candidatus Thorarchaeota archaeon | reverse complement strand
TGGGATATACTATTATTAGTGATAATAGTGAGTATGCTGATATTGATATTGGCACCAGGAATTTCTGGATTATTGACAGGGCTTTGTACAACGCCATATATCAAAGGAAGATGGGTCCCTGCTGCAGGATTGACCGCACTCTACCTATGGGCAGTAATTGCGATGTATGAGATTGTGAACTATCAAGCATGGTGGTTCATGTCATACTATGGGATTGCATTAATAGTTGCACTCATGCTACAACTGACATACACTGAACTTGATTTCCAAGATTTCGGCAAGAATCAGATTCTGAGATTAATTCCATTCGCATTGATTGGTACTATTACAGATTTCTCTATGATGACCATGGGAGCAGTCTACATACTTCAACTCCCGGCTCTGCTTTTTGGTATAGTAATCTTTCCAGTAATGCTGATTGAGAGAACTGCTGCTATTATCATCAGCACAATAGTTGTGATTGCAGTCGTAAAAGCATTCCCAGAGATATGGGGGCCAAAGGACCAAACCACTACTCAAGATTCTGAATTATGGTAGATATTGCATCAGCAATGATTCCGAGAGGCATTGTGGCTAGGGTCATAGTGTCTTTCTCTATTGCTTGCTCAGGCAAAGGTGGAACATGAATAAACATGGCATCAGTATTCACCTTTTGGGTTGCAATCCAATGAAGAACTGTAAATAGAATCCAATTGCAGCCATACGTTCCTGCGTTGTAGCTCACATCTGCGGGAATTCCTTTGGCCTTAATTGCATCTACAAGAGGATGAGTATCAATAGTTGAGAAATATGCGGCTGGAGCTCCTGGGAGTATCTTATAGGATTCTGGTTTGTTCCCGTAATTGTCCTCTCGTTTCGTATTGATAACGTTTAGTCCAACTTGTTCAAGTGTTATTGCACTTCGATTCGCTTGGCCACAACATAGAACATACTTCGGCTTGTATTGATCTATGGCTTTTTCAAGAAGATTAGATGCCTCAGAATAATCCAATGGGAGAACTTTGCCGACGATTTTGAATCCTGCAACTGTCGTTCCGTTTAGATGCTTAACAAGCTCTTCAGAAGGATTTATTGAATATCCATCAAACGGTTCGTATCCTGTTAGTAGTATACTATTCATATGAATCACTCCAATGTCAAACAAGTGCGGTGAGAATGAAATACCCACCCAAGACAATCTGTATAAGTCCAATAACGATGTTGACCCAATTAATACCACCATAGTCAGCTTTCTTTGTTGTCACATCGGTTCCAACTGTAAGAAAAGCGCCAAATATGAAGTCGGTTGAAATGTGTGTAAGATAGATCAGAGCTCCTGCAAGGAATACCGTTCCAACACCTACCTGTAACTCTCCAATCAATACATTCACACTACTAAGACCCAATCCTGCCCACCAGATTAGAAAGTATGGAGAGAAAATGCTAACTGCAGCACCTTGAGTTGTTGCTTCAAGTACACTCGATACTTTCGAACCTTCAGTTTCTTCTGGGGTAGTTTCCGGTTTCTTGTAGTGATAGTCCTTAGCTGCCAGTATGCCAAAGAACACTATTACTATTCCTCCAAGGCCAATTAACAGATCAGTAGTGAAAGAGTCGAAAGCAAATAACTGAGCACTTACTATAATGGTAGCGACTATTCCAAGTTCAACAATCGCATGTCCAACCATTGGAAGCATTCCATGCAGACGTCCATGTCTGCTCGACTGCATTATAACTGCCGCCGACAATGGACCTGGTGCCAATGCTCCAGACAGCGATAATACGAACCAGATGATTAGAATCTCGACTACTCCCATTTCAGTTGCTCCTTGGAGATATTGATTGTCCATGCGAAATCAAGAAAAGTATGACGTTAATGACATCTCGATGTTCATTGTCGTATTATTTGTATTACAAATGGCATAATAGGCTCACTTAGTAATCCTTAATAGACATTTCAAGCCATTCTCGTTGATTCAGCGGGGATGTCATTCTGTGAAGCAAGTTCAGATCACTGTTCCCTATGAAAAGACCGAAACGGTCTTTGATTTTCTCATAGATGTTCTTGATATCAAGAATGTCTTGAGATTCACATCCGATAATGCCCACATACTTCAATTCAGGATACCTGATGGAGCCATCTCAGATACTATGGAGGGGCTCAAGAGTAGAGGTGTGGGGGTCGAATTCGGATTCATAGACATATTAGACCTCAAGGCTTCTCTGCCACGTGAAGCTGAGGAAAGCAAAGAGAAGAATATGCAACGCGAGGCTACGCTTGCGGTAGAAGAAATATACGAGAATGTGAAGAAACAAGCTTCTCTAAGTTTTGACTTCATAGCTTTTGTAGTATTTGCCGCAGTGATGGCGGGATTTGGTTTAATCCAGAACAACATCACAATCATTGTTGCATCAATGCTTTTGTCACCACTTATGGGGCCTATGCTTGGTGTAGCATTAGGTCACGTTGTTGGTGATAATCAATTATTCATTAAAGGTACAAGAAATGAGCTGATTGCATTAGGTTTCTCCTTTGCAGTTGGTGCAATAATGGCTATCATGATGCCTGTTTTGTACAATGGCACTGGAACCTTCATGTCGCTGGTTGAATCTGAATGGGGCACAGGAATTAACCCCCCCCTTATAGTAACAGAGATTACTCGGAGAGGGGCAATTTTCTCAGGCCTTGATATTGGAATTGCAATATTCTCAGGCGCTGCCATCGCAGTATCTGTCACAAAGGGAGACATGTCATCTCTGGTTGGTGTGGCAATATCAGCCGCTTTGATGCCTCCGGCAGTCAATGTAGGAATGATGATCACTCTTGGCCTAATACACGGCTCGATAATTGGTATACAAATTGGATTGGGATCACTACTTCTACTTGCAATGAACATCATCTTAATTGATATTTCAGCAATTATCATGTTCAGAATAAAGAAACTAGGGATTATTGAAGATAAATCAGCAACATGGAATGCTGTTACTCAATTCCGACAGAGGAAATCTGAGAGTCTCTACCATACCTCGACTACTACCGAAACTCCTGCCGCATTCACTCCAGCACCAACATCTGAAACCACTTCAGATAAAGCTTCTCGGGTAGAGAATGGAAAAGAATCCAATGGCGAAGGTTAGGAGGACAGCTGACCCCTTCCTAGTATTACTCCCGTGATACATCGAGTTATAGAAAGGTGAGGGTTAACTATCTTAGAAAGTTGACCGGGAGTGCAGCTAGGTGACTGAAAAAGAACAATTGAAGAACAAGCTCTTCAAGGGTCTCACTGAACATGATATCTTGACGTGGGAGGAAGAGAAGATGAGGTACCAAAGAAGAATGGGAGGAAAAGTGACTGACCTCAAATTCCTAAGGCATCTACTGATGGTTGCATCTAGGCCTGTCATCACGACAAAAGATGGAGTTTCTTCAGGTTTCATTACAGGACAAGGTCCAATCTACGAGAAAGGAGATACACTGCTTTCGAAATATAGGTCAAAGAATCAATATAGACCCTTAGAAGAGATTCCTGCAAAGAAAAAGCCTCTTCCAACGACAGAATTAGTGATATAATATTCACAAACCTTATGCTTATATACCAAATAGTCCCTAGTCACTAGTGACCTATTGTACACTAGACGCGTGATGCAAGGGTTAAGATGTGAAGCTATGGTTGGAACAATATACATAGATGATGACCTAGAACCAACTCAGCAAGCACCTGCTGATTGGCAACAAGGATTCTGGTTTGATGATGGTCTATACAAAGAATGGCTAACGTTTCTTTATGGAATTTGGAATACAGTAGAGTATTTGTAGTCATCACAGAACATATAGCAATACACCCTAGATTTCAGATAGAAGGATGGTCAAATGAACAAGGGGATTAAGACTGGATCAGAAGAACCTGATAATCTAGACAGGATGTTCAAAGCACTTGGTCATTCCACACGTAGAAGGATTCTGAGGTTACTCGCACAAAAACCGAGGTATCCATATGAATTGAGCAAGATTCTTGGATTCACTTCAAGAGTCGTTATAAAGCATCTCGAGGTACTTCAAAATGTGGACATAGTTACCCGTGAAGCTGGTGAAAGTGATCTTGGTCCTGAACGGACATACTACAAATTAAACTCGGGATTCGGTCT
>JARGGA010000327.1 GCA_029210805.1 Candidatus Thorarchaeota archaeon | reverse complement strand
GTTGGGTATACAGCTTCATTTACGATAACCTACACAGATTACGACCACGACACTCCAATAACTGGACAGGAATCAGCAATTAGATGCAATTGGTCTGACATCCATGTCTACGGAGATCAGAATTACACCGTCACTGAAACAGGGGAACCAGGTGTTTACGAGGTTGTATTATTTTCAACAGATGATGATGCTTTAGATGATTACTCTGTAGTGTTTGACATTGGGTCCTTTGGAGTACAGAATCAGACATTTACCGTCACTGTGAATTTGAGAACACATCTTACTTCATTTTACTTGACGAATTCGATTGCCCCTACACCATACACTGGCGATGTAGCGGTCTACGTTATGTATTATGATGAAGATGTCAATATTGGTATTGAAAATGGGACCACGGTGGGCTCCTATGTCTTCATCACTGTCGAAAGCCTTCTTTTACCAGGTGGTGTAGAATTTAATGTCCTAGATGGAACATCTCCCGGTGAGTACATCGTTCTTATCCCTGCATCCCAATGGGGCTCAATCGGAACCAAGGATATAACAATAACTGCGAATTATAGCATCGCGAAATACACTGAAGAATCAATTTCAAAGAATATAGTCTTGACTGGAACTCCCTCGAATATTTTCATTGATGAAAGTCCTCTCATTACTCCATACGGCGAGAATATCACATTTACTGTTGTGTTCTACGATTTAGCAAATGATACCGGTATTGTGAATCAAACAAGTATTTACGGACAACATGTACATCTTACTATTTTTGTTCTTACTGCTGGCGAAACCATCACCCAATATGATATGGTTGTAACAGAAGTAGACCCTGCTGGACAACCAGGTGTTTATCGTATTGAATTCAATACATCACTTCTCTCTGGAGTAGTTGATCTTCAAATGCGGATCATGATGAATTGGACAAAGGGGCAACTTCCTCTTTATGAAAATCAAACCCTATTAGTTACAGCATCTTCGACATATCGACTAACAAGTATCGACTGGACTCCAATACCTGTGACACCTTATGACGAGCTTGTTAACCTCACTGTTGTGTTCAGGGACTTCCTAACAGGAAATCCAATCCTTAACGGGTCAGGAATGACCATCTCAATTCAAGAAGCAATATCCTATACCGTGATTTACGAGGGCGATGCGAATGGAAAGTTCCAGATTGAACTTGATTCCTCCTCATGGTCTCCCGGCACACATACATTCCATCTCGACATAGAATGGGTCGGGACACCTTTCTATCGTAATAGCACAAGCACAATTACAATCACAGTTAGAGAGAGATATGCAGATCTAATTCACGGATCATATTATCCTACGCAATATGACAATACTTTGACAATCAAATTCACTTACAGAGATCTGGATGACTTTACATCAGTTGGAATGGATGGTAACGATTTAACTCTTGATGCATGGCTTTTGCCATTTTACACTGTAAATGATAATCTCGATGGGACATATACCGTAGAGCTGAAGACTCAGGCATTTTCCTCGCTGGGAACCTACACAATCAATGTTACAATCACCTATCTTGGAACAAGGTACTTCACAGATGCAAGTGACCTTTTCTATCTTGAAATTATCAAAAGGAAAACGCAGCTCACAAGCGAATTGCCACAGTTAGCTCCATACCAGACACTTGCGAGTATCAATGTCACATACTCTGATGACAATAATGGGACTGGTATTGAAAATGCTAATGTGTATATCACGAGCACAAACATTACAGTAGAGGTCTTAGAACTCGGTGAAAATTATTGGGTTTCCCCCCAAGGACAAGGTATCTATCTCATCACAATCAAAACCGAGTCTTTGGGCTCATTTGGCCGATATGTCATAGTTGTCACAGTCAACTGGACCGCAGATACAAAACCGTTCTATATCCAACGTGTCAGAACTGTGGATATCGAGGTATCTCGCAGACCTACTACACTTACTGTATCATCTTCACCATTCAATACTCCATTCTTAGAAAACTTCACATTCCAAATTACTGCAACGGATAACATAGATGACTCTGGGATAATTCTCACAAAGTCCGTACTAGTCCTAAGTTATGGAAGTGGAACCATCCTCGCTGACTCAGAGTATGTTCTTACTGGTTCCGCAGGTGCATATACAATCGAGATTAACTCAACATTGGTTACAGACTATCTTATCGATGATTTATCCATAGTAGTGGAAATGAAGTGGGGTGATGTTGAACCCTACTACACAAATGCAACAGCCTCAACTGAGGTGTCGATTACCGCAAGATTCACTCAAGCGTCTGTAATATCTACCCCTCCTGCATACTATTATTTCAACAGTACTGCCTTGCTACGCTACAGTGATTACCTAACTGGCATTGGTCTGGCTGGTGCCACAATCGATTACATTTGTCTGAATACATCTTCATTTACCAGTTGGGTAGATGATTTGGGTGATGGAACATACAATCTTATTGTAAACACAATTTCGCTGCCCAGTTTAGGACGATTCATGTTCAAAGTGAATTTCACAACATTTGGAGAGCCGTATCATTCCAATCTCACCGATCTAACATTCAGTATCAATGTTAATCCAGTCTCAACCATTCTAACGATTGAATTCCCTGCTAGTGTTACTTACTACCTTGGTGATACTGTCGTTGGAAACATCACGTATAGAGCAATTTCTACTGGTACTGGTATCGAGTCCGCAGCAGTAGGAACAAACTGGGGACTACTCTTTGGGACATATTATAAAATTACTACAATCGGAAATGGAGTATACAACTTCTCTGTGGAAACTTCAGGACTTAATGCAGGACTATTCGTATTCCAGATTAATGCATCAAAATACCTCCATTTGAGTCAAGAGGTGACCGTTGATGTTCTGGTCGCAGCAATCCCTGCTGAAATCGTTCTTGAGTATTCACCTACTGATCCATCCTGGGGTGAAATCGTTCTAATGAAAGCTAATGTCACTGACGCTCGAACTGGAACCCCAATCGTTGGAGCAGATGTCAATATGACAATATCTGGATACGAATTTGTTATGGCTGATATTGGTGGGGGTATCTATGAATATCCCTTCGATACATCTCTCATTGTGTCTGGTGAATATGAAATTGTTGTTCACTTTAGCCTCACGAATCATGAGGATAGAAATCGTGACTTCCAGATTAGAATCGGAAAGATATCTTCCAATCTGGATGCTTCATTGACACCTTTTGTTGCAGTTAATGGTCAAACTCTCAGTCTGACAGCTAATTATAGCCAGTACTCTAATGGTACTGAGATTGACTCAGGATATATTACCTTCTCGTGGGTTGGCGGTTCTGGAATCCTCACTTGGGATAGTGATTCCAGGCTATATCTGGGAAGCGTTCTTGTCGCTAATGCATTAGTAGGAAATCAGTTCATTCTTGTAAAGGCTTCATCTGACAATTTCAAATCAGTAAGTTTGCAGATCACTGTTGAAATCCGAGAAGTAAGTACTAACCTTATTTCACATGATGCATCTAACGCGATTACATCAAAATTCAATGGTATCATCAATGTAACTGTATATCTAAATAATACGGATTTGAACTCGCCCGTGGATGATGCTCTTGTAAGCTACGGTATCGGTGAACTAGTGGGCAATATGACCTTCTTAGGTAATGGGTATTATAACGCGACAATAATGGCTTCTGAATTAGGTGTAGGCTCTTGGACTCTGACTGCCTATAGCAGTAAGGATGGATATGCTCCAGCATCTTTTGAATTCACAGTTAATATCGAACGCATAGATACCAAAATTGTGATATTATCTGATGCTTTTCAAGAGGTCTATTATGGTCAAAACGTCACATTCCAATTCACGTACTTTGATCTTGGCAGTGAAATTGGAATTTCAAATGCATCGAACTCTTATCTATTGGAAGCAACAGGAGGAACTCTACGTGAACTTGGTAATGGAAATTATTCCTTAACATTGAATAGTACGATAGTAGCCGCAGGAGCTCTGCCATATGATATCAGCCTGTCATTTTCAAAGGACACGTATCTGTTTGCTTCTACGACTGTTCGACTATTGGTAAGTCCAATTCCAACTCGAATCATTGGACTTGATTCACTGACACTGCCGGTTGGGGATGCATATAATCTTGTTTTCACATATGATGACATATTG
>JARGGA010000325.1 GCA_029210805.1 Candidatus Thorarchaeota archaeon | reverse complement strand
TGATTAAAACCAGTGCGTGCCTAATTGTAAATTTCATTTTTTATAATCTCTCCTTCGGGCGAACAGCTCCTCCAATGATTGCAGCAACAATGACAACTATCAGAGGTGTTACAAACCAGATGATGAGTGGAGTCAAAAGTGCCATAATATCGAAACCTCCTCCTCCTCCTCCAATACCACTAATTAGTGGTAGGAGTTCACCTATGGCTGATTGTATGAGGGGAATTCCCAGAATATCAACCAATGAACTCCCTGGTGGAATAGGTGGAATTGAACCCATGTCTAAACCAGACATGAATAATTGGTACACACAGAACACTAGAATAAGAAGAGCGGAAAGCCAAGTGAATAACCCAACAACAAAACCTCCCTTCTTTGTTCTAGCTAGCACTCCTCCGATAAACCCGGCAATGGCCCAAATTATGACCATCATCCAATTTGTGAATACATCTACAAGCATTATATTGACAAGAACCAGAGTCGGCCTTATCCAATTTCCGAGTTCAGGAGCGAGCCAGAGAACCAGCGTATTATACCCGGCCGGCAGTAAGAACCAACCTGCAGCAAGTACAATAATTAGTGCAAGGAGCCATCCGAAGTATTTTGAACCTAAAGCCATAATTCTCAGTATCTCCTAAGTAAGGATTCTTTGATATGTTTTTATTCTGCACTATTAACTCTATGCAGGATTTACACTTATCGAAAAATCGCTTTTGTAAGGAAGACAAAAATACGCCATTAACTTGAAAAGTGTTCAATGACCTGTAACTGCAATCAATACCATAATCTTGCAGGAAGGGGTTGTGTGTACGCGTGCACATAAACGTTGATAGTGGGATGAACGCTATGAATGATGAAGATACTCTGCAGTCTGTGTATGAGTTAGTGCAATTGATGTCGTCCTTGAATGATACACGCAGGTCGATATTGACTGCTCTTGCACACATATACCCACGAAGCGTATCAGGAGTACAGCTTGGCCGGTTGATTGGATATAGCGGGAAATCGCGAAGCCTCTACCGGGGTGTACTCGCTCATCTACAAGAAAATCAAATGATAATGATTGATCAATTGACGCCGAAACTATACGCGATTCGAATCAATAATGAGCATCCTCTACTGACAATCCTTGTTGAAATGTGTCGCAAATATGGAACGAAGTCAAAGCATATATACGAGAAATCACTGGAGGAAGAACCGATTGGATAGACTGCTAATCCGTGCAAAGGGTCTGTACGCAGACAGGCAAAGGATTGCATTGGCCACGCTTTCAATTGTCTTCACAGTGACGTTCTATGTGTTTTATAGTCCAGGAATATACATCATTACTGAAGGAATAGTAACTGCAGCACCATACGGATCGGTACAGGGCTTTGAAATAGTTTACTCGTTCAACACTATTGGATTTTACCTTGCTTTTTCAATATTGGTGTTTGCATATGCATTCTGGTCTTGGGCATTTCTACCTACACCTGCAGTATCATACACTATGGGCGTGCTAAGAGGAATTTTTGGCTCGAAGACAAGGATTAGCCATTCATTTGGAAAGCGTTTCAAGGTGTTATTGAGTGATGAATTATGGGTTCAAATCACATGCAAGATTAAAGGGCATGGACCCGAAGAATGGTTCCTTTATCGCCTTGAATCCTCCACGATTAGCAATCCTAATCTGGAAAATGTAGCATTAAGGCATGGAATGTCTGTATCTGAAAACAAGCTCGTGACCTGGGTAAGCAATGAGGAATTACACAGTCGAACAATGCTCATGTCCCAAGCGATTGCATCAAGTGCCACATAACCTGATTTACGAGTACGAACGACATCCGGAGAACGTATTTCAATAGTATTTCTGCGTATATTCAAGAAACTCTATGTCAATGCGCATAAGAAGAACCGTAGAAATTGCCATGTCCAATTACGAGCGAATATCTGGCGCATGCGTTTTTAGCTCTGAAAGAAAGATAGGCTATGCAACTGAAAATATGCAACTTACTTCTGAAGAAGTTGATCTCATTTTGCGAGCTTGGAACGGGGAATTTGCAAGTTTCACTATAAAGTTAATGCCATTAATGGTTGCTTTGAATGATGAGAGAGGCTTAGTGACTATCAATTCAGATGGAGCAACCAGTTTGATTATGGGTACAGGAAAGGGCGTCTGGTTTTTCTGTGTCTTCGTTCCGATGGATGAGGATAAGTTTGGTATCATGAACGAGTGCGTACAATCCGCGAAAAATCTCGAATCATCCGTGTCTATTTTCGATATCTAATGCTTTGGAATAATTGGTTGCTGCTCCGAGATATTTCTTGCAAGAATTGCCATCATAGCACCAATCCATCCAAACGATTGTGCGAGCTGGGTTAGAAGTGGCAATATCAAGAGACCTGCCAACACAAGCTGTACAAGGCTCATGATGAGACTGAGAGATCCCATACCCATGGCAACCATAACGGTGATCCTACCTGCTTCTACATGCGAGGTTGTTAGAATTAGCCCTCCTAAAATAACCACACAGCCTCCTATTGCAGTCAACGTTGAAAGGATACCTATTATGATATCCAGAGAAATTGTAAATGATTCACCGTGAAAAGCCCTAACACCTTCTTGAATCTCTGGCAGATAGCCCAAAGCCCCGCTTGCTCCTGAAAGAATCATGAGCAAACCGCCGATTATGCACATCCATAAGGATGCACCATTGTGTACATCTTTCAAGGTAGGTCGAATTTTCGTTATTTGTCTTTTAAGCATACCTCGCTTTACGTCGCTTGACGATTTTCTGAAACTTACTACACTTTTCCGAAATCATGAATTTCGAATGAAATTATCCATGTTTTTCTGTTTCGTACGGTATTCCAACTGCTTTTGGTGGAACAGATTTTCGAATTCCCGCTAGGGCTACGACAACGAGGATGTATGGAAGCATCTGGATGAATGATAAATACGCCCCGACCACTTCATTTCCTAGACCTATTTGGAGTGCATATTCAAGACCTCCCAAGAATCCAAAGAAGAGACCTGCCAATAGACATCCAATGGGAGTCCAATTGCCGAAGATCATAGCAGCAAGACCAATGAATCCACGTCCATTAGTCATATTCTTTGCAAATGCATTCTCGTATCCAACAGAGAGATAGGCACCTCCGAGTCCTGCAAGAACACCACTTAACAGCACTCCAATGATTCGATAAGTATCAACATTGACACCCGCCGTATCAAGAGTACTCGGATCTTCTCCTGCTGCCCTCAGACGAAGACCAAACGGTGTCTTGTAAATGACATACCAGCAGGCAATCACTATTATGAACATCAGATAGATAACAGGAGATAGAGAACTGAAAGCAGTACCCAGCACCGGAACTCCTTGTAATCCCTCTAGCACCACGTTATCGATTCCTGTAACTTCATCAGAGCGACCTCTAATGCCCCAGACTACCTGTAGCCCAAGCGTTGTAATTCCAAAGCCAAGAAGAATCATTCCTGTCCCACTAACGATATGATTGCCTTTGAACTTGACACACATTATTGCATGCACTAGTGACAGAAGTCCTCCAGCTCCAGCACCTATCAATAGTCCTAACCATGGATTTCCTGTGAAGGCTGTAACAACAACAGCGGTGAATGCGCCTGTAAGCATCATTCCTTCTAGGCCTATGTTTACTATTCCTGCTTTCTCTGAGAACATACCGCCAAGTGCCGCTAGGATGATAGGGGTTCCCATCTGCAGTGTTGTTTTCAATAGATATCCAATCATCAATAGAGATAGGTCTGCTTGCATCTAGTTTACACCTCCAATAGGCTGTTTAGAGCCTTTAGAAACCATTATTGAAACTGCGGCAAAAACGGCTTGAGCTGTTCCAATAACGAAACCCAATGTTGTTAATGTCGGAACAGATAGGCCAAATCCTAGTATGCCTATTCCGAACCATACTATTGCAGTAAACAAAGCAAGATTGAGACCTGTTTCACTTCTAGTAAACATGTATATGAAAGATATTATTCCAAGTATTGCACATAGTAGTAGCAGACCAGCTGCCGCCAACCATGTCCAATTCCCTCCAGAGATTATTATGAATGGACCAATATTAACCAAGGCGATGATGGAGATAACGAAGGTTACACCTAACGTTAAAAAGTGAGGAGTTCCTTCCCTTGGAGCTTCTTT
>JARGGA010000326.1 GCA_029210805.1 Candidatus Thorarchaeota archaeon | reverse complement strand
ATTAGGAACCGAACAACATCTTGGACTCGATGTCTAGGATTGTATAGGTTTCGGGGAACGGTATCAGAATGTTACTGACACGGTGATGGTATATGTATTACCAGATGCTACTAATCCAACAATCAATCACCCTGATGATATTTTCTACGAAGTGAACTCGACAGGATATACAATAACATGGGTGCCTTATGATGAAAATCCGCACTACTATGAAATCTTCAAAGATGGATCACTATTGACATGGGGATGGTGGAATTCGTCTAGCGAAACGATTCAAATCTCAGTTGACGGATTACCACTTGGACAGCATATATATCGGATGACTGTTAGTGACGCCTATTGGAATAATGCAACTGATTATGTCAATGTGACTGTAGTGTCACAATTGATTGCGGTCGACTCCCCCCCCGATATCGAGTATGTAGTCGGAACTACTGGGAATAACATCACTTGGATTGTAATTAGCAGTACTCCATCATATATTGAAATCTATAGAAATAGTATAACCATTGTCAGTCGAGTCTGGGAAGAGCCAATGTATATCCTTAGCGTCGACCATCTGACAACTGGGAACTTTAACTTCACCATTAAGGTATGGAGCAGTGTAGGGGATTCGGACTATGACACCGTGTGGGTGACAGTGACAGCGGATACTACCACGTCTACTACTACCTCAACTTCCACTTCAACAACAGATACTACGAATTCGACAGTGCCAGAGTTCCCTGAGTATTTCAGTATACTTGTGTTGACGATCACTTTGGGTTCAGGCGTTGTTATCGTTCTAGTGATAATCCTCATTTACAGAAGCAGGAGTACGGCATCCTTCACGTTTGAGTATTCATGATTCATCCTGCATTTGATTAGCGTGACGAAGTGCTTGCTTTGATTCTCTGCAGCTCAAGATATTTCTCATTGGCAGCTATAGCATCGTCGAATCGATTAAGCTGTCGATACAGAGTTGAAAGATTACGCCAAGCGATCAAATTGCCTGAGTCAATTTCAACTGCTTTAAGGAGAGCCTTCAATGCGTCATCCATTCTCTTGGACTTAACATATACGACACCGAGATTTGACCAACCCATTGAATCAGTGTCATTAATTTCTACAACATTTTTGAAAGCTTCTACCGCTTCCTTTATTTTCCCACGTTTGTCAAGAATCTGTCCGAGGAGTTTCCACCCCTCAGAGTAGGATATCTTAATCTCGATGGCCTTTCTCGCTGCATCCTCAGCAGGTTTCATGCGTTTATGCTTCAAATGAATTTTAGCTAGTAGGCCCCAAGCTTCAAAGTTCTCTGGATTTCCTTTCACACACTTGTCTGCAGATTTGAGTGCGGAAGTTGGATCACCAGTTTCAAACTGATGCTTGGCAAGCTCAAGCCAAGATTCTGAATTTGATGGATTTAGAAAGACAGCTCGCCTGAAAGCACGATCACCTTCTTCAACTCGATTTGTTGAGAGATAAAGCATCCCTAGACTTCGGTAGGATTCGGAATGGTTGGCATCAAGCTCCGTAGCTTTTTTCAGGCACTTTTCCGCCTCAACGAATTCCTCTTCTATTCGAAGATAGTCACCAAGTTTGTACCATCCTTCTGCGTTTTTCGGTTCATCGAGAACTCTTTGACGAAGAGTAGATTCAATTACTGTATCAGATTTCGTTGGTGTCGAAGTTATTGGGGGTTCAACATCGGCAACAGGTTCTACATCTGTGATTGAATCAGACACAGCTGTTGCAGGTTCAACATCTTCAGGAGATTCCGAAGTGACATCTTCTTCAGGACGCTTTTTCCAAAACACCAATACCTTAGAATTCTCAATCGAATATAGCATCCTCTCATAGGCAGGCTTCAGTTCAGGATGCTTCCTAAGGTACCTAGTAGCTTTCTTTAGTGCGGACTTTTCATCACTCGCCAAATTTAATCGACGAGCAAATAGTGCCTGGTACATTAGGGCTTCAAAAAAGTCTGGTTTGAGTGCGAGTGCTTCCTTCACAGCGATAATAGATTGGTCCAATCTGCCATTCAATGCTTGGACCTGAGAAAGCGCCAGATAGAGAAATTCATCATCTGCTTCATGAAGTCCATGAGCAAGAGCAAATTCAGCATCATTGAACCGGTCATGTCTGATGTAGAATCTGGCTAACTCAAGCCAACCTCCGGGAAACTTGGGTGAATGATCAGTAAGCAGACTAAGCTGCTCTTCAGCGAAATCTAATTTTCCATTATCTTCATGCATCCTTGCGAATTGCACAGCTTGCGTTCGGGATACGAAACTAATAGAGTGTGTTTCCCCTTTCCCGAGTTTGAGTCCTTTTCGATATGCAGTCCATGCTTTCGTACGATCCTCAATGCAGAGCAGAGCCATTGCATAAGATATCCATACTTGATGTGATTCAGGGGCAAGCGACGTTGCCTCCTTTGCTAACTCAACCGCATCATTGTAAAAATCCAATGGCACCTCTGAAGCAGAAGCTTCCTTCATTCTAGTGATGGCAGCAGTCATTAGCTTCGCGGCTTTTTCAGGTATCTTATTCTTACCCATCGGTTTGTTTTCCCCGCATCCTTACCATATGTGCACCGTTTGGAGATTTCCTCTAATATGAATTTCCTTACCATTGGCAATTTCAATACTATCGAAGGAAAGCATGACAGGTAGACTGTTTCTCAAGTAGATGCACTATCAAATTCCAGATTCGAGTTGGCTTAGCTAAAGAATAATGTGTGACAGAACTAATAACAAAGCAGCACACACGGTTACGCCATGGGGTAGCACTGCACGTAGATACCTGCTGACAACACGGGGTAAGCGTGATAGAATCCACTTCAACTAGTACATCGACTTCAACTACAGACAATACAGAGCCGACACAACCTCCAGATGCACTTGACATCATGACCATCATTGTGATTCTAGTAACTATTATTTCGAGGGGCATCATCGTAGTGGTTGGTATTCTCATCTATCGAAATAAGAGACCATCCCAAATCACTTTCGAATATGCATAGGTCGAAAACATCCATGGTCAATATGAATTGCCATTCGCTTTGCTTCTCTGTAAATCAAGGTATCTAGAATTTGCGGCATCGGCTTCTCTTATTCTGCCTTGTCCACGATGCAAAGCTGAAATGTTGCGCCACGCTACTATATTCGTATCGTCCAAGTCTATGGCCTTCTGAAAAACTACTAGAGCTTCGTCAAGCGTCTTACTTTTGGCAAGAGCTACTCCAACATTAGACCATGCAATAGAATCATCAGGATCGAGTTGAGCGACTCGCTCAAATGCCTCAAGAGCTCCCTTTTTCTTTCCTCTCGTGTCAAGGATTTGACCAAGGGTCTTCCAGGCATCTTTGTATGATTCATTGATGGAAATTGCTCTGCGTACGGCCTTCTCGGCTTCCTTTATTCTTCCTAATTTAATTTGAAGAAGCGCAACTACCTGCCATGCCTCGTAGTCATTGGAATTGGAATCCAGAGCCTGTTTGAGGGAAGCCCCAGCAGCCTGAATATCCCCGCTATCCAACTGATGCCTAGCAAGATTGACCCATGAATCAGAACTTATGGGTTCTAAAGCTGCAACTCTCTGAAATATGATATCACTTTCCTCAATCCGGTTTGTTGCAAGAAGCAGCATTCCCAGACTCTGCAGTGCATCAGAATGAAGAGGGTTAATCATTATGGCTCTCTTCAATGCCATTTCACTGTCAAGGAGGTCGTTTTCAGTTCGGAGGTATTCACCAAGCTCATACCAGGCATTTGGGTCATTGGGAGTATCCACAGTCGCTTTCTTCAATACTGATTTACGCGTCCCCGATTCTTCCGCACTAGGTGTGGGTGTAACCTCTATCGTTAGCTTGGGTGCAGGAGTGGGCTCCGGTGCGGGCTTAGACTTGGATTTAGGTTTGGGTTTAACTTCAGGTTTTGGCTTGGTTTTGGTAATAGGAATTTTCTCCATCTCTGACTCTAGCGGTGTTTCGCCATCTGCATCGGGTGTGAAAGCAATCTTTTCCTTGCGTATTGCATGATCATCGGAAATTCGGATGAGACCGATTTCAGAATCAGCTAGTATTTCATGGTCAGGGATCGGAACTAGCTCCATCTCAGAATCAGAAGTGGGAAGAGCAGCGTCAATCGACGTCATTCTCACCTTTGGCTTTTCCT
>JARGGA010000324.1 GCA_029210805.1 Candidatus Thorarchaeota archaeon | reverse complement strand
AGAAAATTATTCTATCTTGTTTTTGCTACCTGTTTCAGACTTTTCACACAGAGCCATTTTTTGCAAAACATTGATATACACTTCTGATTGTCGTCTGCTTACCGTTGGATAAAGAGAACGAATAAGCACTTATGTTTGGTTCTTCTCACTTGCTAGATTCGAGGAAGGGAATGTAGAGGTAATCATGGCACCGTCAAAATCATGTGCATTATTATTGGCAGTCCTATTAGTTGGAATGGTGATAGTTCCGGTATTATCACCATACGCGATGAAACACAATCCTGCTATGGCTTCTGATTTTGCTCTATCAGAATCACTATCTCCTCCAACATGGAACTACACTACAAATGAACAATGGACGAAGTCATCAATCTCTGATGATGGCAGTACTATTCACATAATTCAGGAAAAACTACTTCATCTCCTAAGTCCATCCTCAAACTCATCAATATGGTCATTTAACGCCAGTGAACGAATCAATACAGTGTCCACATGTGTAAATGGATCCGTGACTGCAATTGGAACCTTTCAGGGTAGTGGACTCATCTATCTCCTTGGTCTGAGTAGTAATGATTCTCTTTGGGTCTACAATGCCACGAACTGGATTGTAGATGTAGCAGTTTCTCTGGAAACGATTCTCTCTTTGATTACAGTAATTATTCAAAGATTCATTGTTGGAATGATTGGAGTGTTCCTCCTTCAGAGAGTATACAAAAACCGCAAGGGTGAACACGGATATGTATCCAAAGCAATGCAATATGGAATGTTCTTCTCGTCCATCGGAGTAGGTCTATTCTTAGGAGCAATCTCTATGTTAATCAGAACCGACCAGGAGGTTCAGCGGGAGAATTACTAGGATACAATGTCAATACACAGGGAGTATGAGGAAATGATGAATGAGAGCGAAGCATCGAAACGGCTTCAGGAGACATTTTTTGATCTTGAAGTAGACAAGATAATCAAAGAGACCCCCGCGAGTTGCATCTTCAATTTCCATGAAGTGGACCGCGCAGGAAACCGCAGTTGCATTTGGGAAGTGAAAGACTCAATCCTACATGTGGAGGTTCATGACACTGATGTAGAATCTGGTGTGAGAATGGTGGTATCTACGTTCGTTCGGTTATCCCTGGAAAATGATCCTAGGATAATAGTACGTAATGGCTATCTTCCTCCCCTTCTGATACTCCTGCAGATTGTTGGAACCACTTTGGCACTTTTTTACGTATATATCCAATCGATGAATGAGCTAGCCATCCTGTTGGGGATATATGGACTGATTGGCACTCCTATTCTCCTATGGTGGAATCACAAAACAACTCTTCTACGAGACGAGGAATTCATTCAGCGGATTGCAAAGACTTCATCTACCGACCCCTTGGAAGCTCGCCAATTATATTCTCCTTTCATATCTGGTGGAAGTCTTCTTGAAGCAGCTGTATTGGTCCTAGCATGCGAATTCATATTTGCAGTGTTTACTTTGTTTCCAATACTCTTCCCTGCATGATTGCCCTCATTTGAAATCAACATTGCAAATTAGAACAACTATACCCACAGAAATGGTCAAAGATTTCTATGGACTAGAGAAACATCTCTTCCAATCGGGTCTTAAAGGGTGTGAATGCTGACACGAAAGTTCCCTGATTCTCCAGTTCGTATCTATAATCCGCCTCGAACTCCAACATGGCATTTCGGAGCGACTGTCTAAACCTAGCAGTTTCTCTAGATACAACCAGCAAACAGGTTGAACGTATACCAACCTCAAGCAGCACTTTAACATCCCCATGGTCTATTCGTGCTAATTCCTGTCCACTAGCAAGCATCTCTTTCATTAACGAGATAACTCCGGAAATTGCAGATCCCATGAGTTCAGAGTCGATACTCCCTTCATAATAATTGAATCTGTGTGTTAGTACTAATGTCCCATTCTTATCCAGAATAAGAAAATCGAGTGGCCTTGCTTCGCTAATAAAGAGTAGACGTGGATTCAGAGCTACGGTGTATGCGACTAGCAGAAGACCGAGGGTATATGGGACTGGCCAGAGATTGCTAACAAAAGAAAGCTCAGAAGATATGCCACCTACGATGATACCAATTGGTAGGGCAATTATCCAAAGAAGGAATCCTAGAAAGTACATGTTGACCCTTCTTCTTTCAAGTGGGTCTTCAGTTACTCTTCGTACCACTCGTGCATATTTGACAATTTCAAAGATGAGTACCGCCGCAGCTATTGCTTCAGCTATCAATGGTATCTGCTCTGACCATGAAGATTTGACAATCTCCCCCAAGAGAGCCCCTCCTGCAATGAATGTAAGGAAGAGAGCGCTCCTTGGTAATGAGTCCATTTGTGAGTACATGATTGCAAAGTACCAAAACAGGAAACCCCCAACAACTAGGAATGCCAACAACAAATTGGACATCCAGAGTATCTGTCCATTGATTTCAATATACCAATCACGAAACGGCAAGTATGCCTGGTCTAGTAAGAGGTCTATTGCCATCCCAGAGAAACATGCAATTGCCAATGTGTATAGCAAGGTTGGAAGCATTCTTGACTTCCACCAAGAACGAACGATTACAAGTAGTGTAATTCCTGTAATGACTGCTGCAATGGATAATGGGAGAATCAGTTCTGGCGATTGCAATGCTTGACCTCCACCTTCTACTACCATAGTGTGTAATAAATCGAACTCGGATTGATTTTCTTTGGAAGAGTAACAATAATAACTAGTTGTGTTATTAGAGGAAAGGCTCTTGGAGAGGAAGATGAATGGAACGAAGAAGCACTGCCATACTAGTCATTCTCATTTTACTAGCATCTACTGCTGCTGGGTTGATTTACCTATACAGTAATCTACCTCCTACAGTAGGACCAGATGCACTAGGGCCCACAGATACACCATCTGACATTAATGGTGACGCTTGGATAAGTGAGGTTTACTATGCTGCGTCTCTAGATGTCAATGAAGAATTCTTTGAATTTTATATTTCAGAAGATTACTCTTCCAACGCGATTGCTGGTTGGTATATCACAACATTCGATACTGAAGAACCACAGCAGCTGCCAAACATTACCGGGATCAGTACTTACGATTACATCGCTGTATACTCCGGCGAAGGTACATCAGACCTTGACGCTAGTGATGGGAACGCAACCGTATATCTTTGCTTAGAGGAGCGCATATTGGATTCAAGTGGCGATGAGATAGGTCTTTTCGATGATGAGTTCAATGTTATCGACTTCATGAGATATGAAGGAGGAAATGGAGATGACCTTTTTGACGACTGGCCTACATCTGATTTAGGACCGAGCAGTGACAATGGCTCGGTTTCAATCTTCGGAGGTGACACTGGTGATTCCACCAATTGGCTAACATCTATCCCAACGCCCGCCTCTCCCAATATTCATTCCTTCGTTACAGAAGGAGTCGAATATCTAGTGGAAATCCAATCTGGTGTCACTCAAGCATATTCCTTCACAGGTATTGATGATTACATTGCAGGGAAGAATGAAAGTATAGAAGTCACCGAGGGTGCACCAGTAGCTGCTGACACTGTCGCAAAAATCATGGAACACATTACATTCTCTCTGAACTTCTATCATGAGAAGGGATTCGACCGAGGTCCAGCTACCGCCGCAAATAACACAATTCAAATCGTTGTGAAGAATGGTACCCGTACGGAAACAATTGGAAAGGCTTCAACGAGCGGAAAAATAACAATAGATCTTGGAACTATACCTTCGGATACTGATCTCAAGTACGTTTGTGAGCATGAATTGATGCACCTCTTCCAATTCAAGAAAGAGAAGGAGGGGAATGATACAGTTGATCATGCGCCAGTAGCCAACAAATGGTGGATAGAAGGACAAGCGACATACTGGGGAATCGAATCAACAAAGGCGAATTACAATCTAACAGATGAAGAGATACAGGAAGAATTCGATCGTGTTGGAGATCATAACTGGAATGACCATTACACAGATCTGAATCGTTCCATTTTCATAGGATGGGGCAAATCATACTCTGATTACATGGGTTCATACCTCTTCATGAAATTCATCAAAGAGCGATACGGAGAGGACAAGCTAAAGGACGCGTTCGACAAGGCAAAGGACAATTTCAATAATAACTCGAAAGATGTCCGCCCTGAAGATGCCATTGCGGAGGCTTGTGG
>JARGGA010000323.1 GCA_029210805.1 Candidatus Thorarchaeota archaeon | reverse complement strand
TACAAGTGATGTTATGTTGATAGCAATTATCGTAGGTTTCCTGGCTGCAATTCCAGCATGCATCTTGGAAGAACTATCAAAAATTCCAGAATCGAAATCCAATGTAATCGTATCAAGAGATAGTCTTCCTGCAACATTCTCCTGGTGATTATATTCGCAAGCCGAGCGGAGGAATTACTTTTCAGAGGTTTTCTTCAGCAGTTAATTGACAAGGCATTTCTCATCTCAATAGTCATTAATGGAGGCATCCTCACAAGTGGTGCAATCGTCAGCGCCATCCTATTCGGTCTTGTACATGTAATGCCTGCAAAGATGATGGGAAACAAAGTCCCCTATCTGATGTTGGCGGCATTTCTACTATGAATCACAGCTGGTATTGGCTTGGCATCTTCTGGAAGTCTCTTGGTACCGATTATCATTCATATGGAATTTAATATCGTTGGAGTAATTATACCAAGGATACTCAATCGGAATCAGTAGACCTATCTCTCATTCTATCGGCAAAATAGCAACTTCATTGTTGCCCCTATTACAAAATCTTGCCTCCTCTTAGACACTTTTTAACAAAATAAAACGAATTCCTGATGTTTGGGCACAATACCTTGTCTGCTTATGCAGAAACGTATTTAAGAACTGCAAGGGCAACACGGCGCGTTACGGGTGTGATTTAACCCCTTTCGCATTTGTGCTCAGTGGAGTGTACGGATATGAAATCACAGTTGAACCCTCCAAAAGCTAGAAAACAGAGAGGAGGAATAGACAATTAATCTTCTGGACATCAGAAACATGCGCATGTACTACAGTACACAAAAAGGACTTGTAAAGGCTGTAGACAATGTTTCTCTAGAGCTGGATGTCGGTGAGTCAATTGGTCTTGCAGGAGAAAGCGGTTGTGGTAAGAGTTCACTTGCATATTCTATAATGCAGCTACTACCCCCCGCAGCCAACATAGTTGGTGGAAACATCTACTTCAAGGGTGATGACTTACTGAGAAAGTCAGCCAGAGAAATGCGTGACATTAGATGGAAAAATGTAGCAATAGTATTCCAGGGTGCAATGAATGCTCTCAATCCAGTATTTGAGATTGGAGAGCAGATTGCAGAAGCTATCCTTATGCACGAAAACGTGACAGAGGAAGAAGCGCTTGACCGATGTGCCAAGTTATTTGAGATGGTCGGTCTAGATCCTGGTAGAATTCACAATTACCCACACGAGTTCTCAGGTGGTATGCGTCAGCGTGCAATGATTGCTATGGCTTTGGCTTGTAATCCTGACCTTGTTATCGCGGACGAACCAACAACAGCACTCGATGTGACAATTCAGGCTCAGATTCTGAAGCTTTTGCAGAAGCTGCAGAAAGACCTTGGTCTTTCACTGGTTCTGATTACACACGATCTTTCAGTTATTGCGGAAACTTGCGACAAGACTGCTATCATGTACGCAGGTCGAATTGCAGAGCTGGCTGACGTGGTTTCAGTATTCAAAGAGCCAATTCACCCCTATGCCACTGGTCTGGTTGGAGCTATTCCAAGCATGATCAAAGCAGAGAAGAAGAAGCTGACATCAATCCCAGGTTCACCTCCGGATCTTATTGATCCTCCAACAGGTTGCCGATTCCACCCAAGATGTCCATATGCAGAAGACATATGCTCAAGGGAGGAACCATCCTTTGACGAGATAGAGCCCGGTCGTTTTGTAGCATGTCACTTCCACGAACGCCTGAGAGGAGAACTAACTGTAGACCTTGAATAAGGAGGACCAAAAGATGACACAAGATGATATAAGATACCTCAAGCAATCTACCCACATTCAAGAGGGTGAAGCGCTCATTAAGGTACGAAACATGCAGAAGTGGTTCCCTGTCAACACAGGATTTCTCTCATCACTGCTATACAAGCAGGAGCTATATGTGAAGGCAGTAGATGGCGTTACTTTTGATGTTATCAAGGGTGAGGTTCTCGTGCTTGCAGGCGAGTCTGGCTGTGGAAAAACAACGACTGGACGCTGCGTTCTGAACCTAGAAATTCCTACAGGCGGAAACGTCAATTATGCTGGTCAGGATCTTGCGACCCTTGACAGGAATGAGATGAAGGAACTACGGAAGAGGATGCAGATTACATTCCAAGATCCTTACGAATCGCTTAATCCAAAACAGAGCATTTCAAGCATTGTTGAGGAACCTCTAACAGTTCACAAGATACCTCTAACTCCAAGCCAACGTCGTGCTCGTGTTCTCGAATCTTTAGAGAGCGTTGCCCTGACTCCAGCAGAGGATTACATTGATAGGTATCCACACGAGCTTTCTGGAGGTCAGCGACAGAGGATATCTGTTGCCCGAGCTCTCATTTTGCATCCGGAATTCATGGTTGCAGATGAGCCAGTATCAATGCTAGACGTATCAATTCGTGCAGAGATTCTAAACCTATTGCTACAGCTAAGGCAGGAGCTTGGCCTAACATATCTCTTCATTACACACGATCTGGCCGTTGCTACTTACATCGCTGACAGAATCGGTATCATGTATCTTGGTAAGATCATGGAAATTGGTCCAGCACACGATGTAGCGTTCAATCCACAACACCCGTACACTCGAGCGTTAATCTCAGCTGTACCTTCGGGAGACCCAACCGTCAAGCGACGTGTAGAGTCTTTGAAGGGTGAACCCCCGAGCCCAATCAACGTTCCAAGTGGCTGCAGGTTCCACCCAAGATGTCCATACGCTCAGGAGATATGCGTAAGGGAGATTCCTGAAGACCGCGACATGGGCGAAAGTCATTATGTGGCCTGTCACTTTGCTGGAGAGCTTGGTGACTCACCAAACTACTAGTTCAAAATCCGGGCGGCTTTCGAGTCGCCCGATATTGGTTTTTTTAATTCCCTGTGAGTGAAATGCATTGAGTGAAGAAACAGACCGACCCCGAATTTTACGCGCAATAAAGAAGTGTTTGTCTGACTCTTATGATCATTTTCAGCAGGCGATGGATGAGCTTGATGAAATCGGTAAAGGTTCTGTTGGCCCAGGAATGGCCCCCATCGTTGGGGGATATGCAATGCCTAATCCAAAGAATAAGTATAGATCTGCATTAATCGAACTTGATTCAGCAGAGAAGGCACTCAAACCTTTGGTAAAACGATTCAAAGATGACCGAGTTAATAAAACCCACTTCAAAAATGACGATGCAATTCGTCTATTGGGAGACCTTGCGGGATTCGAATTTAACATATTAATCGCCAAATTGTCTGAGCAGACCGGACGAGAATCAGTTTGGTATAGACTCAGAGAAATATGCGAAAATGTGGAAAAGATATTCAAGTCAGTTGCAGAAGAATAGCCAATGTATAATTGCATTGGGGATGAGCAAAAGGTAATAACCTGTCGATGGTCAATGCAAAACTGAGGACATGCACCACGGGTGGTAATTAATCATTGGGCGCATCTAATTCCGAATCACTACAGGAGCAATTGAAAAGGGCAAAGAAGACCTTGGAACGAACAGGCAAATCTGTAGATAGATTGATTGCGGTTCTAGAACCAACGGAACAGATGTTGATGCGAAAGGAGTTTCAAACCAGAACAGTTCTGGATCCTGGGCAAGCCAAAGTCGTGCTCTGTTTGGAGGAAGAACTAGCATCATCAAAATCATTTAGGAAAGCGATTTCCAAGCTTTCGATGACGAAGCCTACTTTGGTGAAGATTCCTGAAGATAGGAATTCACGTTTAACTAATCTTACAGTTGCTAGAATGATACCTGTTGAAGTATTAACAAAATCAGAGGGACAAGTCCTTGTAGTAAATCTACAGAGAGAGCTTATGCTGAAACAACTCGAGCAGACAAAGTCTGTTGTTCTGGGACAACGGTATTATCTGAATTCAAATGATGCAATTGTACGATTGAGTGCGGCATTAGAATCGCAGGGGATCAATGTACTAGAAGACCAAGGACTCTATGGAGGAAGTGTTCTCACATATGAATTAGTTCGAACACTTGAAGGGAGACCTCAGTCAACCGTTCTTGAAATCACGTTAAGCAAATCAGTGGCAGAAAATACCAATATTCTGAAACGAGTTCTTGAATCACTATTATCATTGTAGGGGTATGAGGATGGGAGAAGTCTTAGACACTATTAGCGAGATGCAACTGCCATTTACTCATGGAATTGAAGTGGAGCTTCAA
>JARGGA010000322.1 GCA_029210805.1 Candidatus Thorarchaeota archaeon | reverse complement strand
GATATCATTTTACGACTTAGATCACGATGTCAATATTCTCAATGCATCTATGACACCAACCTGGGCATATGGATGCTCCTCATATGCAATCCTTGGAGATGGTAGATTCAATATCACACTGCAGACCACTGGAATTTCCGCGACAGGACAGGTAAGTGCTCAATTCACTTTCACTAAAACATTCTATCTTAGCAAAACATCTACTGTGTATCTAACTATTAGATTGATTAGCACAAGTGGTTTCTCAACTAATCCATCCCCAGCGATTGTGCCAGTGGGCGATACGACAACATTTGACATCATCTACTTCGATACAGACCATCAACTGAACATTACTGATGGTGATATTGACACTAATTGGGCATACGACTGGAATTCGACCCGAGCAGCAGATGGTAGCTTCAGAATAATTCTGTATACAACTGGTGTTGCAAATCTGATTCAATACACAGTATCGTTTACTCTAACCAAGACAGACCATGCAAATGCAATTGTCAACGTTAGAATCGAAGTTAGACCAATAAAGACGAGCGTAACAGTATCCTTCCCGAGTACACTTGTCGCGGGAATCAATGTTTCAGTGACAGTGACCTATGAGGATCTTGACCATAATTCTGGTATCACAGGAGCTTCAATCATCACCGATACACCTGGTGGTCTTTATACATGGGCAGAGCTGGAATTTGGACAATACAATGTGACATTCTTCTTGTGGAATCAGCCTCCGGGTACGTATTCATATGATATCACTGCACTAAGAAGTAATTATGACCCAGCATCAATACTTGTTGACCTTGTTTTGCCACAGGTAGGGACTGAGCTAACTGCAGATGTGTCAATTATCCAAGTAAATTGGAGCGAGTATATTGATCTTGTAGTATACTATGACAATTCAGATGTAGGTGGATTAGTTCTTGATGCCGATGTTAGTGCTACACTAAGCGGTGTGGAATTCGTGATGACTTCATCAGGTTCATCTTATGATATTTCAATTGATTCCGCCCAGTTCAATGCCGGTACATTCCTCATGACAATCAATGCAACCAAGACAAATCACGAACCAAGATTGATGCAGATTACTGTGGTCATCTCTGTTCTCGAAACATCCTTCGAAAGCTTGGGTGATGTGTATTCCGTGTCTGTTGTAAGTGGAGAAAGTTTCAACATAACAGTATACTATGAATCGTTGGCATTTGGTGCCGTTTCTGGCGCGAGTGTGTCTTATTCATGGGATTATGGTTCAGGAGTAATGGTTACAACCGGAAAGGCTGGTTACTACACCGCAATTGTTGACACGACTGATACACCCGTAAATGTCTATACTCTCTATGTTAGAGCCAATAAGACGCATCACGTAGAAGCAAGCATTTACTTCAGTGTGGATGTGGGATTGGTGGATACTGATCTCACACCAGTTGGGGAAGCAACCCTAAGAGTAGTCTATGGTGAAAGCGCCATACTACAGGTCAATTACACGAATGTGAATCTGAATATTCCGGTTCCAGGTGGTTCATTGTTGTTCAAATTTGGTGATTCAAACCTCACTGGCACTCTAACCGAGAGCACTCCTGGAATCTACAATGCAACTATTGAAACCGCACAGCTTTATGCTGGAACATTCAGCATGTACATTGTTGCTACAAAGGCGGGTTACGAAACAAGAACCCTTTCAATGCTACTTGAAGTGCAGAGGATTGACACCAGTGTTATTGCAATGAATGTTACAGCATCAATGATCTACGAACAAACTACTGAGATATTCTTCAACTACACCGATACTCATTATGGCTTGCCAATTGAAAACGCGACACTTGAGTATAGATGGCAAGGAAGTACAGGTTTGCTAGAAGATCTTGGAAATGGTATCTACAAGATGCTAATTGATAGTACTGAAGTAATTCCTGGCGTTTACGATGTTTATGTCACAGCATCAAAAGGCAACTATGTCACAAGGACATCCCAGTCTACAGTGCAAGTTCAACCAATCGAGATGGAGATTGTAGTCAATAATTTCTACGATATTGCAATTGGAGACCCACTCACCATCGAAGTGCAGATTCTCGACACATCGTACAACAGAACGGTTGAGGGTATTGAAGGTTCGATCTTCTGGACGGGGCTTTCACTTATACTCACACCTGTTGAGGGTGTCGCTGGAAATTACACTTTTGTGATTCCTGACAATACAGGGCTCAATTCCTATGATATTACAATACTGGTGAACAAGCTCTATCACAGATCTGTATCGACTATCATCACCGTTCTTGTGCGACCAATTGCTACAACCCTAACAACACTGAGTGGTAATAACTTCGTAAGTGCTGTCAATGGAGAATATCTAACATTGATTGTCGAGTACATGGATATTGATCATAATGAACCAATTTCCGGAGCAGATCTATATCTGACTCAGGCTTCAAACATCATCTCGGAGGATAATTATGTTCTCACACCAGGTCCTGAAGCCGGTCAATACGCTTTTGCGTTCACGGTTCCAGTAGACTATGAGTTCGAGATTGTAATTCATGCGTCAAATGGACAAGAGTATCAGCAAGTGGATATTCAAATTACTGTGGTTGCAACTCCACCTACACAAGATCCGTTACAAGTCATCATAACATATGGTGGATTTGGTGGAATTATCTTGATTCTACTAGGAACTCTACTGTGGATGAAGGTTTTCAGTGTACCCAAGCTCATTCGAATTATGAATGGCATGATCAAGAAGGTATCCAAGGGTGTTGTTCCAGAGAATCCTGAATGCTCCCAGAGAAACCAAATACTCCATGACATCATCAATGAAGGCTTAGAGCCTGTTGGTATCTACAAACCGATTGACGAGATTCCTCTATACTCAGTAGACTTCCACGTTCCAGAAACAGAAACTCTCCTAGCAGAGTTAGCTGTAATCACTGGACTGGAGGAATCAGATGTTGCAGCATTCCGTGCTGACTTGGCAAGAATGAAACCAAGTGAGAGACCCGGCTTCCTAAATGAAGTAATCAAGCAGGAGAAGGCGAGGAGAGCTGAAGAGCTAGCTGAGAAAACACCAGAGAAGGTAGATGCGACTAGAATCGTGACTCCGGAGGAGTTAGAAGAGGTCGGCGAGCGTTTACTAAAGATGGGTCTATCTCAGGAACAGGTTGATGATGTACTCGAGAGCGCCAAGGAGATGACAAGGGCTGAACTTGAAACAGTTCTTGAGCAACTCGATGATAGCATGAACCAATAGAATATCTGGAAGTAGGAACACTCACATACCCGATGTGTTCCTACCTCTCTCTTTTTTTCTCTAAGAAGCGAAACTTGCTGCAGATGCGTTAGTGTGACCAATTTTTTAACATCGGATTGTTTGAGAATCCCTATGACAGCCGCCATATCAGTTACTAATCTGACCAAGAAGTTTGGAGATTTTACCGCAGTTGATCAGATTAGTTTTGAAGTAGAGGTAGGAGAGGTTTTTGGATTTCTGGGACCAAACGGTGCAGGAAAGACCACCACCACACGTATGCTGACAGGGATATCAACACCAACAGAGGGGAACGCCACGATTATGGGCCACGAGATTCATTCCTTTGCTGCAAAAGAACGGATGGGTGTGGTTACGGACCTCTCCAATGTGTACATCGACCTCTCTGCATGGGACAACCTCATTTTCACAGCAAAGCTCTATGGGCTTAGTCGAGAAAAGAGAGAGAAGAAGGCGGAAGAACTGCTTGATATGTTCGGTCTGCAAGAAGTACGAAACAAGGATGTCAGAGAATTCTCAGGTGGCATGAAACGTCGCCTCACGATAGCAATGGCTCTGGTAAATGACGCGGATGTCCTCTTCCTTGATGAACCTACAACAGCACTTGACGTGCAAAGTGTCAGATTGATTCGAAGTTTTGTTCGAGAACTTAATGACCAAGGGACTACTATTTTCTTAACAACGCACAACATGGTAGAGGCTAACGAATTATGCAACAGGATTGCAATTATCAACCAGGGAAGAATTGGGATTATTGGCACACCTGAAAAAATGAAACAGGCAATGGAGAAGATGCATTCAGTTGAAATTGCGTTTGAAAGCACACCGGAATCTCTGGGAACAGAACTTGAGCAACTAAGTAGTGTCAGTGATGTGCAGATACGAGGCGACAAATTTAGACTTCACACTTTCAGTCCTTCAGACACACTCTTCAAAATAT
>JARGGA010000321.1 GCA_029210805.1 Candidatus Thorarchaeota archaeon | reverse complement strand
GGAGAGCTGTGTGAAAAGTCAAGAAGAATTCACTTTATTTCAAATTGTTACAAATATTGATCAACGAATGTGCATGTTTGGAGAAAATTATTCTCATTCTATCTTGTTTTTGCTACCTGTTTCAGACTTTTCACACAGAGCCGATGGATGGCAAGGAAACAAAAGCGTTAGCTCATTCCGGATATCACACACAATGATATATGCAAAAGGGGCTGAAGACCCTCAGGTGTGTCTATGCTTACAGGGACGACAACGCTCAGATTCATTGATAGAGAACTACGCCGGATCGAGCTTAGCGTTCGAGGGGTTACACAGTATTATCCGCTCAATCCAATCCCCGATGATTTGTACGAAGGCATGGCTTCCAATGTTGATGTGGAAGGCACATCATTTGAGAAACTGCAAACAATCTATAGATCAACTGTTCAAAAACCAAATTTCACGACATTCAACTTTGAGAATCCTTTTCCTGTTAACTGCGCTACAAAAAGCATAAGACTAACTCTCACAGATACTGAAATTGATAAAACTGTAGATGATTTGGAAGGCCAGCTGCTAGCTCTTCAGGGCATGCCCTTTGAAGATACAGTTGAAGAAAGAATCCAGATGTACAGAAACACATTCATTGATGATTCAAAGATTGACAGATTAAGGTTAGGCGCATTAGAAATCTACGGTGATAATACATATCGAAATGTTCAGAGAGACCCAAGAGTGAGTCTAGGACTCTATTGGCGAGACCAGGCAACTGGAATGACAAGAAGTTATCAGGTGAATGCGATAGCAGAGATTATCGAACCCGGGACGCCTTTCTTCAAATACATGCGTGTATTAAGGTCACTATTTTCATCTCGTTTCGTAGAAACTCGTCGAGGAGAGTATGTTGCCGCGTACAAACTGTGGCTATCAGAGTACCACGACAAGAGTCTAGAATCACAAACAGGATTCGTTCCAGGTACTAGTAATTAGTGAGTCGCATCAACCGCTCTGGCAATTCTTCGATTGTTGCGATATCAAGTACAACACCATGAGATAGCTTTGCAAGTTTCTCAGCGGATCTACGATCATACTGATGCTTGGGTGCCAATATTATCATCTGAATGTCATGATGATGCATTTCCACGGCTATATCTTCACAGGCTTTTTGGTCAGAGAGATATGCATCCGTACTGAAGATGAAAATCTTCTCTTTTGCCCGAGTATCCTCAAAGTTTGTGATGGCAAGCCGCATTGCAGTTCTACCGCCTGTCCCGCCAGCAGCACGAACCTCAAGAAGATCTGCTGCAACTTTGTCAACCGAAACTGACCTATCAGCAATCTCCTTAACCACATGCGTTTGAATATCAAATAAGCAGACGCCAAAGTCATCTTTTTGTACGCCGTATAAACCGGCCATAACGGAAATTGAGAGCATGCCCAATTTTTCTGGTGCATGCATCGAACCTGATTTATCGAGTGCCCAATAAAATGCTCTATGACCGTGATATGTTTCAGTAATCAGAAAGTCATCGGCTTTGAGGGCTTCAAAGTCATTTCTTCCTTCTGCAAGAAGGGAGTCCATCGTTTCTTCCAAGTCGATAAGATCGATATCATCACCAATTCTAAATGGTCGAACTGTTGTGGATTGCTGAATACCTCCCAGCATTGACGATCCCATTGTAGCTTTTGCAAAACGTTGACCAAGGTCTATCAGAAGTCTTCTTGCAATATCTTTGAGTCTTTTCCGAAGCTCATCAGGTAACTGATCTCTATAGGTATACCAAATCTTGATCACATTTGTAGCCGGACCGCCCATAAGACCTCCTAGAACCTTATCCGCCCGGTCCATATTTACACCGGATATCTTACCACCAGCACCAGGGCGTCCTCCATATTGTCCTCGAGAACCGCCGCCTTGGGATCCTAATGCAGCCTCGAAATCTTGATGTGCAACTGCACCAAGGGCGGACTGATTTTCAAGTTCCATTGCATCATCAGCCAATTCTCGTAATTGACCATGACTAAGACCAGCAGCTGAAATGAGGTCGTGGAGTCTGTCAAAATCACTTACTCCTGCAGCAATCAATTTCTTGATCACTTGGAATGAAGGGTTCAATAATTCAAGAATTTCTTCTTCACTCATATTCAGTCGCTCACCAGCTTCCCTCACTTTTTCTTGGGTTGGATCAGTGCCTTTGGACCTCAGATCCCGAACTGTCTGACGTAAGTGAGTTTTCGTTGGCGAGTTCTCAACTGCAGCGTCAGCAAGCTGCTGCAATTTGTCTTTCCATTCTTTTTGAGTTGTACTATCCTTCAGTTGATTTTGTAGGGCAGCAGCTTCGGTGAATTTTTGTCGTAGAAAATCGGAAGGAGAAGATCTCGATTTTGCATCCTCAAGAGTATCCTGTGTATCTTTCTTCACAAGATTTTTCCAGCTTTCGGTAGACATGGATGATTCTGCAAGTTGACATGTATCTACATTCTTGCGACCTCCATTTTCATATTGATTGTCATATGCATCCATGAGGTCCTTTGAGATATCTGTTCCAGTGTGCTGCTTAATTGCTTCAGCCATCTCCATGGCATGACTCAAGGCGAATTTATTTGGTGCATTGTTAATCATATCTTTTCCATTGTCAGGTAATCTTCCAAGTTGTGCCGCGTAATCCGTCATTTCGCTAAGGTCACGCAATGATTCCTGTAGGGTCTTATCCATGTCCTTTAGCATCTGTTCATCTAGAGTTCCCATTTTTTCCATGAGGGATAGAGCTTTTGAGGCAGTACCAGGGTCTCTATCTGCCAAGGACTCAAAGTCCTTTATGACATCCTTGTCACCGCGAAGGGCCTTTCCTGCAATCTGCTCAGCAGAGGAAGGAGAGTCGCAGACATCATCCAACACATCAAGAGTCTGGGAGTTTGTTATGTCATTTGAAGTTAAGCCACCCAATCGATCTAATAACTCAGCGGAAGCTTCTTGCTTCAGTTCATCATCACTGGTTATTCCGCGAAGAACAACATCGCCTTCTTTCAGATAATCCATAGATGCCTTGTAGAGATCTTTTTGTGTCCGCTTACAAAGCTCTTGTAGGTAATCAAATCCTGCCTGCACCTTATCTTTCTTGATTTTCTTCGCTAATTCCTGCTCTCGTCGAATTTGGGCCATCACTTCTGCTAGTGGATCTTTCTTTGGTTCTGCCTTTGCTGCTACTTTTACCTCGACTTCAACTTGAGGGATTTGCTCCTTCTTTCTACCTAACAAAATCTCTTCTGCAATGAGTCGAGCGATACTTTGATCCGGGGGATAGGAAGTGTAAACAGCCGCATCCACGAAATCATCCAATCCAAGTTCTCCTTTTCTGAAGAATCGAGCAGAAAGAAATTGAGGAATTGCCTGAGTTTGACGGACACTCGGTTTCGCTTTTACTTCCTGTGTTGCACGCATCCTCTTGACAAACTCATGAGCAAAAGGAGGTGCTCGACTTGGAATTGGTTCATATCGCTCTGGTGCTGCCATTATTCAGACCCCTTTGACCCTAACACTCGTCTTACTAGCTGATTTACAGCAGGTTCTGGGTCGATACCAGGGCGGAATCTTAGTGCACCAGTGAGTACATACGTAGCTGCTTCGCTAAGCATAGCATAGTCAATCTCCTTTGACTTCTTACGCTTAGCCACTTGAGCTGAAAGTCGCGCGATTGCAATACCTGCTCTAATCGATGCAGGAATCTCGATGTCCGTGCTATTGCGAGTCGCCGATACAAGACCATAGACGGTTTCCAGCACATTGTCAGACAGGTTATATTCAGGTGCGTTTATCTTGACAATCTCAATTTCGGTTTCCTTTCTGGGATAGCCCAAGCGTACCCAAACTCGTATGCGGTCTCTCAGTGCTTCACTTAATCTGTGAGCTCCGGCCATCTCTTCAGGGTTCATGGTAATCACAGGGAAGAATTCTTCATGTGCCCTGATTCGTCCCAGTCTTTGAACGTTGACAGATAATTCTTCAAAAGGTTCAAGGAGTGAATTCTGAACGTATTCGGGAAGTCTGTTACATTCGTTTAAACCAAAAACTCCTCCAAATACCATTGATTTTAGTAAGGGACCTGGATCAAACGATTCTAGTGTGAATCCTTTCTTCAGAACAATCGCAGGATTGAAGGATCCTATCAGATGTGAAGGACGGACTCCTTCATCACCTGTAATCCAAGTGAATGCCCTA
>JARGGA010000320.1 GCA_029210805.1 Candidatus Thorarchaeota archaeon | reverse complement strand
CTATACTGAGAGGACCATGTTTGAATTCAGAACTATACATGCCCTCACAGTGATTGTAGCAAATCTCTTTGATTTTCAACGCTCCCTCGCGGGCCACGCCATCAGTAAGACCATAACCAAGACAATAGAGATCCTCCGCATCGACAAGTGTTTTCGCAAGATTCTTTGCAAGGATTCCATTTCTATCGATTGTCTTTTGAGTCAAATGTGGAAGGTCGTTTTCAAGTTGGGTGACGATTGATTTTGCTTCTTGCTTGTCTAGATGGCCATTCCTCTCACCAAGCATGGCCGCAAGATATGCAAAGATTATTGTCTGAGCGTAGTAAGTCTTAGTTGCAGGCACACTTACTTCGTACCCGCATGCCATCGGAATGTATGAATCCGAATTGAACATGAGCGTACTCCCAATTACATTGAGAACTCCCAGAGTCTTTCCAAGATTGTTGTCCCGAACGTGGTTCAAAACATTGAGAATATCTTTCGTTTCACCACTCTGTGAAACCAAGATGCATAAGCTATCATCATTCAATGTCTTTCCATACATTGGTTCGAATTGTCCACCTATTGCGGGTATAAGAGGTATTCCAGCTAGCCTGTTGAAGAAGTATGTACCAACTAGTCCTGCGTTATGCGATGACCCACAGGCCACAAGATATCTATTTGAGGCTTCTTCAATCATAGACAGCCATCGTTCCGGTTCTGATTTTTGAAGAACTCCAATAAGATCCTTCGCTATGTCTGGCTGCTCATGGATTTCCTTCAGCATGAAATGAGGATAACCCCCCTTCTCTGCTGCTCTTGCATCCACATTACTTATCTCAGGAGTACGGTCAAGTTTCTTACCATCTTCAACTCGGTAAACGTTTACCTCATCATGTGTAAGTACAAGCATTTCACCATCCTGTAAATACAGAACATTGTTTGTTAGTGGTAGAATAGATGGCAAATCACTGGAAACGATAGTATCGCCACTTGCTATTCCTGCAACCAAAGAGGATCCCATCTTCACGGCATAAATTTCTGGTTCATCCGCCCTTCCGACAGCATATGCGAAAGCTCCTTTGAGGTCTTTTGTAGACTTCCGAACTGCTTCGAACATATCTCCTGTTTCTTCAAAGTATTTATCAACAGCATGAACGCAGAGTTCACCATCATTCTCTGAACGAACAACATGACCCGCATCAATTAGCTCTTGACGGTATTCATAGTAATTATGAAGATTCCCATTATGCGCTCCGTAAAATACCTCCGTACAGCCAAAATGTGGTTGGGCGTTTATTCTAGTCGGAGCACCATAAGTTGCCCAGCGCAATTGGGCTATCCCTCTATCGCCCATCATCTTTGAGAGACCTAATTCTTGATTAACAATATCCACAGTTCCTACGTCTTTTCTGAGATCCACTTTGCCATTATGTACTGCCGCCACACCAACGGAGTCATAGCCACGATATGTCAGCTTTCTGCTGCATTCTACAAGTATGCTGCCAATATCGTTGCGCGAACGACTTACAATCCCAGTAATTCCGCACATTGTGAATCCTCAATAGCTTCTCTCACATGTACGGCTGTATAACGTTCGAGTAATAAGAATTCTGTCTAGGCACAACCTTCAGAAAAACTTGATTTCTCATTGTTCCAAAGCTCTTTTATCACGCCGATACAGTTTAGTGGAAAGAGAAGAGGACTTCACCATGGGTAGGCAGAAACGACTTGCATTGTTACTCCATCCATTTAGACGAGATCTCTACCAGATCTTGTGTGAAAATCCAGGGACCTATCTCCTGGAGCTGGTGGATATGTTAGAGAGTCCTCTAGGTACGCTAACCTGGCATTTGAGGATATTGGAGCGCGAAGGTCTTGTCAATTCGATCAAATTCGCAGGAAAACGACTCTACTATCCTAAGATGCTCAGATCGCAGGAAGCTGAGATGGCATATCTGACCTTACGGAGTGATACTGCACGAAAGGTCTTTGCATTTGTGGTGAACGATCCTGGTTGCTATCAAGAGCAGATGGCTGAAAATCTTGGCGTGCATCATGATACTGTTAGATGGCACATCTCCAGAATGCAGGATGTAGGTCTTATCCGTGTTGAACGATCTGGACGAAAGAAGAAACACTACCTTGCAGAACTTGGAAGTTCATTGATGGAAGGGTCACTGAATACAATCACGGAAGCATACGTTATGTTTCTGATGGAGAAGCTAGAGGATGGATGTTTGAACCCCGAAATCAGGGAAAGCTCACAGGACCAGATTCTGATACGTATCGATTGTCCTGAAAGAGGGAAAGATTGCTATATCAGAGTTAACCTCAAAGAGTGGCAATTCGAAGAAATTGAAGATGATGATGAAGAGGACGAGTAGCAAATTATCCAATACCCGCTTCCAAAACTGCTCTAACTCTCTCAGAAATCCTCTCGGAATTCAAGCCATGACAAACAACTGCAAGAAGACGCTGTGCATCTATTCTTTGAATCAGGACATTGTTTTCTTCTGAGCTGATAAAAACCGTATCTGTCAACTCTGAATACGTAAGTCCATTTGCGAAGATGGATCCTATGAGGGCCGCCATTTCTATATCGTTGCGAAATCCTACTGATCCAATAGGCAATCCCTCCGCAGTAAGAACCATTGCTTGTGTGATATCAGGAATTGCTTTTACAACCCGTCCGAGAATCGTACCCGTGTCGAAATTCTCCTTTGAGCTCATGAGAATCTCGATTCTTGTTCCCAATGATTGGAATGATGGAAGTAGCTCTTCGATTTCAAGACCAGAGTCTCCACCTCTTGAAATGACAACCACCATCTGATAGTGGTGTTGCAGAACAGTTAGAACTCGCGATACTGGAGTCGACTGCACAAGATAATTTGGTTTGGAGCTGCCAATGGTTCCAAGAGTTGTCATCCCTGCCCAAACCAAGGCTGCTGAAATAGTTGATAATATTGTAGGATTGATATCCTCATCACGCGAAACTGACGCTACGACAACACCTTCTCTTGTACATAATGTGACTGTACGAACTGAAGTATGGAGGTTTAGGGCTTCTTCCAAGAGGGTTGCTACCTCTCCAAGGATTTCATTCGGCATCTATTACACCCTACTAGTAAACACAATTCTAACGTACATTCGTTGTATTTATACGTCACTCTATCTGAATTTGTGTTTGCTTAATCTATTTCATCGGCAGTTTGTGAAAAATTACGTATACTACACAGGCCAACAAGTTTAAATCCGAGCCATAGCGAGGAGGGCTCATTGACCCTGGAGGAAGCATTGTGAGCTCAAAGTCCAACATGTTAGTATCATTGGTTATTATTGCCATTATTTTTGGCGGTGTCGGCGCCATGATTTTCGTGGCAGCCCCGTACGACCCTCCTGAAATCGCCATTGTGATGATGGCTCCAGGATTTGGAGACATGAGCAAGGCGGATAATATTCAGGAAGGAATGGATGAAATTTCCGGAGACATCGTTGTACGATATTATATTCCATCGACATTGCCTACCACTGTAACTCAAGCACGAGAGATTATTGAATCTCTTGTCAGAACAAATGATTATGATCTGATTATAGGCGTTGGTGCAGATATGGCACCAGCCGTACAGACAGCAGCAACCAACTACCCACTTCAGAAATTCGGTATGATTGGAGCCAATGTTGCTCTTGACAATGTTGCATCATCCACATTTGCCACTGAACAGAGTGGATTTCTTGCTGGAGTAGTAGCAGCATTTCTCGCGAACGACCAGCCATACTTTGGTCACGAACCTTTTGATGGCGAGATTGGAATTCTAGCTGCTCAAGAGAATGATGTCGAGCTTCTCCCGATGATTAATGGTTTCATTCAAGGTGTCGAAGCTGCAAATGAAACTTACAATCTCAACGTTACAATAACTGAGATAGATTATATCAATAGTTGGAACAACACATTGGTTGCACAGACCAAGACCGCATCAATGTTTGCTGGTGGTATTTCTGTCATATTTGCTCCCGTTCGTGCAAGTATACTTGGAGTTCGATTAGGTATGCTTCAAGCTGCTAACTCGTTCAGCTTCGCAGAAAATGCGGCTGGAAGAATGCCATTGGTCATTGCCGCTGAGGGCAACCAAGACTACTTTGGATGCACAAATCCAGATATTCCAGTTGCTCCAAGTTGGATTGCCACATCTGCTATAGCAAGAACAGATCTTGCACTCTAT
>JARGGA010000319.1 GCA_029210805.1 Candidatus Thorarchaeota archaeon | reverse complement strand
CTATCAGCCATGGCAAGTCCCAACTATGTGATGGCTCAGGATGGTCTTGACATCAATTCACTGCTTGAAAGCTTGTTGACAGATGGGGCAGAAGTGGTTTTTGCAAACGTGGATGATCAAGGAATTCCTAGCGTAATATACGGACAACTTGGTGTTCCCTCAACGGACTTGAATCTTGAAAATGCTATGTATGATGGTTGTATCGCAATGGCCTTGGTTTCAACTCATGGTGAGTTTCTGAACTTTGTTCTTGAGCTATTGGCATCAGATGGTTTAGGAGATGGCGATGGAGGAGAAGGTGGATTTGCATTAGCACAGGATGGCGGAGGATTCGATGTCAACTCAATCCTAGACATGGTAGGTACGGAGTTTAACCTGCTGATCAATGTCTTCGTCAATGTTGATGAAGCGACCTCTACAAGCAGAATGAGCCAAATCATGACGCATTTGACCAGTTCATTTGGCTTTTCATTTATAAATCTCCTTAATCTCAGAATAGACCAAGATTTCTTCCCAGATGACGCGAATATCACATTGCCCTTTGATTCAATTGACATCTACATTCAACAGGAAACACATGAATTCAGCCTTGCAGTAGATGCAATGCTTGATCTCATGAATGGTGATGGCTTTTTGGAAGCAATTGATCGTACTAAGTTCACTAACGCTGATGCTTCAGCTGCGGGACTTATTGCAATACCTGATATGGGCGAAGTCGTTGAATTGATAAGCTCAATTTCTGGGGATTCCGGCGGAGGAGAATTCCTACCTTCAGCAGTCTATCAACTCGCTCAAACTCCCTTTGACAACATTACCGGACCTATTGCATTGGCGGCTGCAGGATATATTGGTGGACAATACTTGGATACATCTTCAACTTCACTTCATGTTGAGGACCTACTAGGTGTGACAGGGACAATTTCCCCACTACCAAGTGCTAACTCACTCATTGTGACGATGCTACCTGATAATGTTAATATCACATCAATCTCACCAGATGTACCGGGTCAATCCTTTTTCAACGCTAGTGAGGGTAATACAGTATTTTGGAATGCAACAGCACTTGGCACTCAGAGTGACTATGTCATCAACTTCGAGGAAGGAGAATTTCCGCCAAAGATTACCATTGACCGAACATTCTCACCTGCTTCTGAAACAATCGGTCCAGGTGGGTCAACCACTGTAACAGTAACAGTCACAAATGAAGGAACTGAAGCAATCAGCAATCTGACTCTTACTGATACCTCGTTTGCCTCAACCTATTCATCTGTTACAGTAACTGGAACTACATCTAACACCTATGCAACCCTTGCAGGTGGAGATAGTGTCACCATCAGTTACGAGGTAACATTTGCCAATGAAGGTGGATATTTGTTTGCTCCAGCGGAGTTGACCTATGAGTACGATGGTGGATCGTACTTCAAAGACTCTATTCGTCAGGGATTTACTGTAGTTACTGATGTAGCAGGTCTGCTGACAGAAGCTATCTTGAGCGGTATGCCATACACTGGTATAGCTCTTGGTGTTGTCGGTCTTGTTGGTATCTACGCCATTATGGGACTTAGAAAAGGTGCAAGTAGCGCCTATCAAGTATAGTACAGAATGTCGACTCTCGTATAGCGAGAGCGAGAGTCGCTCCTACTCTTTTTCTAATGCATCGCCTAGTTTATCTTTACATTATGTTCAACACAATTGAATTACTATGCCACTTCGTGATGGTCTTAATGGGTATCTGCGACTGCATAGAGGATTCTTTGGAATTCCTTCTCCTGAAGCTGGAGACCCTGATGTTGGTGTGCTAGGTATTCCCTATGATATCACTTCCAGTCATACTCCGGGGGCAAGGTTCGGACCTGATGCCATTAGACTGGCAATGGACTCAGAGCGTTCCCATAGTTTTCCACTGACAATAACCAAAGCAGTCAATTCTCGCAGTGACTCTCTTTCGAAATTACTTACTCTTGAAGACATTGGAGACCTTGAGGTTGGCGTTCAACCGCCTGAATCTGTAGCGGTCCATATGGACGAAGCCGCCGCCAAACTGGCAACAAGCTCTAGTAAACTGCTATTTCTTGGAGGTGATCATTTCATCACGTACCCACTTCTTAGAGGGCTCAAAAAAGGACGTCCAGGAAATTATGGTTTGGTGTATTTCGACTCCCATGCTGACTTCTATGATGATATGGGTGGCCTAACGCTATCTCATGCATCTACTTTGAAACGTCTTGTTGAAGACAATGTTGTTCAATTAGAGAATGTAGTGGGTTACGATTTTAGAACTACAGTACCTGAACAGAGAGCTGCTCTTGGCCCTTCAGTCTGTGTACCTAACGAAGAGGAATTCGAAAAGCAAATCAAGAGAATTTCAGAAAATGTCGACTATTTCTATATCTCAGTTGATCTAGATGTTTTGCAACCTCAAATTGTTCCAGGTGTAAGTCATCCAGAATCAGGTGGCCTTACTGTTTCAGAACTTGCAAATCTAATTCGAATCGTATTTGAAACTGGAAAGGTTCGATATGCTGATATTGTTGAGCTGAACCCTCTTCTGGATAATTCTAACACTACATCAATTGCAGCAAGAGATATCGTAAAGGAAATTCTTACAGGTTTTGCATATCATAAGTAATATAAGTAGTAATTACACATAATTTAATCGATAGAGATGAGCCTTTCTAGTGAAAAGAAGCTTGACTTGATTACAAATAGAGCTATGGCAGTTCTTCGTGATCTTGGATTTGGTGCACATGAAGCATCTGTCATCATTGCATTGAATCAAATGGCTTCAGCGACTGTTTCAGACCTGCATACCCAGACGGGTATTCATCATGCCAATCTGTATGCAGTACTTGACGGTCTCATTGCTAGAGGATTTGTCGTGAGTCATGAAGGAAGACCAAAGGTGTATCAATTTGCACCCTTAAAACACCTCAAGGACTCAATGAATATAAAATTGGAGCAGCTAATGGAAGATCTTACACAATTGCAGGAGGAACGAAGCTCTGTAGGGGCAATGCCTGCATTGATCTATACAATTCGTGGTTCTGGTGATGTCAGGACTAAAATGCTCAGCATGATTGGCCAAGCCAAAGAAAGGCTTTTGCTTAGTTGTCAGAGCATTACTATGCTAGGTGAAGATATTATCAATGCCCTCATTGAAGCTAAGAAAAGAAAGGTTACAATTCGGGCTATTCTCGGTAAACCCAATGAATTGAAACATCTTAAGCTACAACAGAGAATTAAAGAAGATACGCTAGCGATTAATCTGATTATGGATGGATTGGAGGCCTTGATTTCTATGCCGGATTTCTCCGTATGTGGTTGGGCAGATAATGCTTTGATATCGCTCCAATTCGAGGGCTTTCTCGAACAGACATGGAATATCGCGAGGACGATTTAGATGGTCGATTATGATGTAATTATTGCAGGTGCAGGTACTGGCGGTGCCACTACAGCATATACCTTGGCAAAAAAAGGAAAATCAGTTCTTCTTATTGATAGGAAAGAAAAAGAAAAGATAGGGGACAAAACCTGTGGTGACGCTCTTGGCAATCATCATATACTAGAACTCAGGGAGCTAGTTGGCCTTCCAGAAGTTCCTAGTGATATCATTGAGCACGAGGTTAATGGAATAGACCTCATTGCCCCAGATAGAGAGCACAGAATGAGAATGCAAGGACCTACAACGACAGGAATGTCCTTCAACAGGCTCAAGATGGGTCAATGGTTCATTGGATTAGCTGAGAAAGAAGGTGCAGAACTACTTGCAGGTACCAGAGCCAAGCGTCTTCTATTTGAGGACGACAAGGTTTCTGGAATTAAAATAATGGATGCATCAGGAAATGACAGAGATGTTACATCTCGCATAGTTGTTGATGCTACTGGAGCAACTGGTATGCTAAGGAGACAGCTACCTGAGAATACTCCAATTGAACGTGTCATCAACAAGGAAGACCAGATGGTTGCTTGGAGAGACATCTACGAAACCCCAGAGTATGATTTCGAAACACCAGATATTCTTGAAATATTCTGGAATCAAGCAGAAACTCTTGGAGGATATACATGGGTATTCCCACAAGGAAAGAACAGGGTCAACGTGGGAGCGGGTGTTATGACCATTGAGGGTCACCGGAAGCCCCAAGATATCATGAAGCAATTCGTAGAACCAGGATGGGATTTCTATAAGACAAACATTAAGGTTCTCGATAGTAGTG
>JARGGA010000318.1 GCA_029210805.1 Candidatus Thorarchaeota archaeon | reverse complement strand
AAATATTCCGCTTAGGAATTACTCCATCAATTGTACGCTTGTACGACCCTACTGATACCGCATTTTCACTAAGCTCTCATTTCGAAATTGACGAAGGTTCCTGTATGCTGATGCTAGCGTTTGATGGCAATCGAAAGCAAGTTGAGCTAGATGAAACCGTCTCCACAAATATTTGTCTAGCAAATGGAGCTCAAGATTTTGGTGAAAGCCCAACAAAGAGATGGTGGGAACACAGATACGATATGTATTATCCAACAAAGTTCACCACATCTGGATTTACCATTACTGATACCATAGACATTGTAGCCACTTATGATAAACTGGAGAATGTGTATCTTGCGATGAAAGAAGCAATGGAAGCAGAAGAGGCAATTGTTCTATCGCACTTCTCCCATATGTATCAGAATGGTGGTAGCATCTACATGATTTTCTTCACTTCGCAACCCGATGGTGAAACAGCATGGTCAAAATACAAGAAAATCTGGGATGTTGGCATTGTTGCTTGCCTGAAAGAGGGAGGCACAATGAGTCATCAGCATGGTGTAGGATTGATACGAAGTACTTACACCGAGGATGAATTAGGTTCAAGCTTTCAAGTACTCAAGAAAATCAAACAGGTTCTGGATCCAAATGGAATAATGAACCCTGGAAAGCTGGGTTTAGGGGTGCGCTAAATGATGGACCATGAAACCTATTCTGAGCAAATCAGGATGTGCGCATCTTGTCCGAAGATGTGCAGACATGTATGTCCCACTTTCAATGTATGGCGTTCCGACTCCCCCACGCCTCATGGTCGTTCCTTGCTTCTGCATTTTGACAATATCAACACTCGAGAATTAGATGATAGAGGGGTGGAAGTTCTCTATCAATGTCTCCAGTGTAGTCATTGTTTAACATGGTGCATTCCCGAAATCGATATCGCATCCATTGTTGAATTGGCTCGTGCACGACTAGTTTCAGAAAACAAGCATCCAGAAGGATTGAATCGTATTCGTGATGCAATCAAAGCGAATCATAATCCCTTTGAAGAACCGCATGATCAACGAAATGACTGGATTCAGACTGGTGACTCCGGAAAGAAGACAATTATCTATTTTACAGGATGCACTGCGGCTTACCGCGAGAAGAGTATTGCGCAAGATACAGTGGAACTATTGGGCTCTCTTGATTATTCAGTAACTATTACGCCTGATGAGTGGTGTTGTGGCTCTCCATTACTTCGAACAGGATTTGTTGAAGGCGCCCTAAAACAGGCAACGCATAATGTTGAGGTATTGAACTCTCTGGATGGCGATGAGATTGTGGCAACTTGTCCAGGCTGTTATCGAACTCTAACTCAGGATTACAAATCCCACGGACTTGAACTGAACAAGCCGGTTCGGCACATCAGTCAGATTCTAGCGGAAACTGTACCTGCTGTAGCAGGGATCAAGGCAAAGAAAAGAATCACCTTCCACGACCCATGCCACCTTGGTCGACATACAGGCGAATACGAAGCGCCTCGAAATGTGATCAGAAAGGCAGCAGGGGTGACACCAGTTGAGATGGTTAGAAATCGGGACAATGCCACTTGTTGTGGAAACGGCTCAGGTCTAAGAACTCTTTTTCCCGAGCAGGCAAAACGCATTGGCCAATCCCGGATAGACGACGCCAAGGCAATCGATGCCGAGATACTGGTAACGTCTTGTCCGTTCTGCAAGAATATGCTTAATCAGCAATCTGACGATAATCTTGAAGTTCTGGATTTGCCTGAGTTTGTGCTTATGCTTAGAAAGGGCCTCGACACTAAGAATGATTAGGCCAAAAAACAGATGAGCTGTGAGCATGATGAATCCTGAAGAATTACTTGCACTGAAGATTCGGTTACTTACTGAAGGAGCCAGTCTTCCAGATGGATTCTTCTCAGGTCGGAAAGGTGGAGCCGGTCCTGTTGGAGGGAGATATTTCATACTTCCAAATGGACGGAATTGTGGTGTTCCCATTCGAGAGGGTAAGATGGCTAAGAGGTTTGAATCTGCAAAGATAGAACCAATGGATGCCGATGGAACTTGGCTATTTGATTCAACTACTAATCTGATCGAAGTTCCAAAACCAGCATTTTACGATTTGAAAACGGAAGATGGTATCCCCTACAATAAGATAGCATTATTGCATGGTCCTAACTGTCTTGCTACAACTGCCTACCAGTCTTGCAGATATTGGAACTCTGCAACGCAGTGCAAGTATTGTACAATCCCCATGTCGCATCTTTCTGATAATACAATTTTGGAAAAAACGCCTGCCCAGATTGCTGAAGTCGTGCAAGCCGCAGAGAAAGAGGGAACTATCAAGCACATCCTTTTGACAACAGGAACTCCAGATAGTGTAGATTTGGGAATTACCAGATTGGCAGATATCACTCGTTCCATTCGTAAAGTTAGTGAGCTTCCCGTTGCAGTACAATTCGAACCTCCTGAAGATCTCTCTCATATTGATCTACTTGCAGAAGCAGGTGTTAATGCGGTAGGAATTCATCTTGAAAGTGCGGATGAAAAAGTCCGTGAGGAATTTTGTCCCGGAAAATACAAGCATGGTTCATTTGATGCTTACAAAGCGGCTTGGGAGCGGTCATTGGAGCATTTCAAGCCCGGGGACGTCAGTACTTTCATTCTCCTAGGGTTGGGTGAAAACATCCCAAAAACCCTCCAATTCTGTGAGGATGCAGCAAGCATGGGTGTTATGCCAATTGTTACTCCTATTCGGCCCGCAGCAGGTAGTCAGCTTGCAGATTACACGCCAAGCTATGTTGGTGCATTAGATGAAACAATTGATTTCTACCAATCATTGGGTGACATCTTGGTAGCGTCAGAACTTAACCCTCGCGAAACCGCAGGAGGATGCTCACGCTGTGGTGGATGCACACCTATCCAGGAAGCATATGATTGGGCATCGAGCAATTAGAAACTCCATTTGTTGTAAGCAGAGATTTATCAGTTATGTAGTAATCTTCCAATTGGAAGTCATGACCGAATATCCTGCGGAAGAAATCCGCATGATTCAGTTTGATGAAACTGATGCGGAGGAAATCTCCCAACTTTTTGCTGAGGTGTGGCCAAAAGCAAAGGAGTATCCTGAGGAATGGCGGAAACGACGTATGTATACTCCAGCGCAGATTATTGATGATATGCGGGAAGGTTACCTCTATTTTGGTGCACGATTGGGTGGAAAGATTGTGGGTGTTTACAAAGCATTGATCACTGAGAAGGGTCTCTTTGGAGAGCATCAGACTGTGAATCCTGCGTGTAGAAATACAGGTCTTGCATCGGCCATGTATATTCAATTTGCTGAATATGGCCAGCAACATGGCTGTCAAAGGAATTATTGTAACATTCTCGTTGGTCAAGATATTGGAGAGCGACTCATGAAGAAATATGGATTTCGTCCGTGGGGCGAACCATATGAGCAACATGAGGGTATGCTCGTTCAGCTATATGAGCGACCATTGAACGAAGATTAGCTCATTGCTAGGACCATGTTTTTTATCAGAGACCGCACCACGTTTTTTTAGCTGATGAACATGGAACCAACAAAGACTGACACACTTGCCAAAGGTAGCAGGCTTTGGTCCCTTTCATATGCCATATCCTCCCAACGCGGTAATGCCCTTAGAAGTATAGGACTTGCAATGATACTTGGATTAGGAATCTCACTTGTACCCGGTGTCATGAATTGGACTGCAACTGGCATTCACATCGAAGTAACAGAATTCATTGATGAAACCGTGTATCAAGTTGGAATGAAACCCATCGTAAGCGGAACTGACCTTTATGAGAGCTTTTTGTTGGCAGAACAAGTCTATGCAAATCATCCGTGGATTCGGCAAATTGATAGAATCCTATCAACCGTATGCATTGTGGATGGATGGAAACAAGATACTGATTGGTATCCCTTCAATCAACCTCTATACTATGTCGATGGGTTCAAAGATGCACTCGTCATTCTTTCTGATGCCGAGTTAATGGAGAGATGGAAACCTCTATTCAACTGGCGCGGCGATTTTCGTGTAAGCTCCAATGAGACCGTTGTATCTGAAACATTCATCGATTACCTAGAGCTTGCTACTGGTCGACGAGTTGACATTGGCGATGTCATCGATATTGACATTGTATTAGGTGCACACGGACCATTTCCCAATATGGTTGGCAATAGAAGACATGGCGTACTAAACATGACTATAGTTGGTGTATAT
>JARGGA010000317.1 GCA_029210805.1 Candidatus Thorarchaeota archaeon | reverse complement strand
AGGTGATTGATGGAAGACGAGATTGACTCTCATCTTCTTCCATCCGCAGCTTCCGCTACGGATACCTTGTTACGACTTCTCCCTACTTGCGAACCCAAGATTCGTCAGCGCCCAGTGGACGATGCCTCACCCCAGATCCGCTCGCATGGAGCGACGGGCGGTGTGTGCAAGAAGCAGGGACGTATTCTCCGCGCGATAGTGACACGCGGATACTAGGGATATCCTGTCCGCATTCGAAGTGAATGCGAGAATCCAGGTTCACGGGGGTGAGTTCCAACCCCCGATTCCAACTACGACTGGGTTTCGCGATTGACTTCACCTTTCGGTGTTGTGACGCATTGTCCCAGCCATTGTAGCACGCGTGTGGCCCCGCCCATATCGCGGCATACTGACCTACCGTGGCCCCCACCTTCCTCCAGCTTCTCGCTGGCGGTCCCCCTAGTGTGCCCCGTCAGGGCCGAAGCCCCCGGCTGGCAACTAGGTGGCAGGGATCTCATTCGTTGCAGCACTTAAGCTGATACCTCACGGCACGAATTTACGATGGCCATGCACCAGCTCTCAGCTCGTCAGACAAGATCATCAGTCTGGTCCTCATTCGGCTGTCTGGGCGGGTAAGATTTCCGGCGTTGAGTCCAATTAAACCGCAAGCTCCACCCCTTGTGGTGCTCCCCCGCCAATTCCTTTAAGTTTCCTGAAGGGAATCGTAGCGATTCTCAAATTCAGTCTTGCGACCGTACTTCCCAAGCGGCCCGTTTATCGTTTTCACTACAGCACTGCAGTGGCTCGTGGCCAATGCAACACTTAACGGGCATCGTTTACGCCCAGGACTACTCGGGTATCTAATCCGATTTGCTCCCCTGGGTTTCGTCCCTCACCGTCGGGCACGTTCTCGACAACCGCCTTCGCCACTGGTGGTCCTCCATAGATCATTAGATTTCACCCTTACCTATGGAATACCGTTGCCGTCTCCCGTCCCCAAGTAAGGCGGTATTCCTACCAGTCCGACCGTTAAGCGACCGGATTTGAGCAGGAACCTACCAAACAGGCTACGAACGCTTTAAGCTCAATAATCATGGACACCACTCGAAGAGCTGGTTTTACCGCGGCGGCTGGCACCAGCCTTGCCCTCTCCTTTCTAGCGAACCTTACTACGGTTTCGCCACAGATGGAATTATCTCCCATCACTCGGCTTGGCCCACTCACGCTTTCGCGCATTGGTGAGGTTTCGTAACTGCTGCACCCCGTGGGGCTAGGGACCTTGTCTCAGTTCCCTTCTCCGGGCCACGACTTACATCGCCCGTTCGCGTAAAAGAAATGGAAGGCCTTTACCCCTCCATCTTTCATGATGCGCGACTGTCCTATCCTACGGCGACTACCCAACATACTTAGAGTAGCCCTTTGAGAGCTATATCATTTCCAGAACAAAGCTCCTATCGGGGATTAATCTCAGTTTCCCGAGGTTGTCCCCGTCTATAGGGTAAGTTAACAGCCATACTGAGCCGTTCGCCACGCCTCAAGATGCTGAAGCGTCCGACTTGCATGTCTTAACCCCAAGCCGATAGCAGTGTCCTCTAGCAGGATCAACTAGAGTTAATCCGATTGTACATGACCGGCAAGGTCAGACTGGAGTAGTTATTCAGTCATTCAATGCACAATTCTAAAGCACACGATGATTTATTTCTAAAGCTTGATGAAGTACAGGTCTTAGACGGGGATAGAAGGGATGTTCTTACCCAGGCTACACCTGCACAATGTTGAACGTATCTTAGACACGAGGGGATTCTGGTACTCAGCACCAGTCTATCTCACGTCCGCATTTTGTTTTCACACTCGGACTCCAGCACTATCATAGCAAGGCGTTCATCGCCGAAGGCTCCAGTCTGGCACCTTTGTTATGTGAAGCAGCCCCACCCTGAAATGTTTCAATAAAAACCTTTCTTTGGGACCGATACATACTTAGTTGTTCTTTTGAGTAATAAGTGCCTTGTCGTGTGCCAAAAACCTGTCTATTTCATTAAGAACTATGAGTATAGTTTCAGGTAACGAACATTGATATCAGGCGAAGCTTGGATAATGGGTTTCGTAAATGAACTCAGAAAAAATGCCAGAAAAGAAGGAGCAATTTGATGTAAGGGATGGTACCATTCCTTGTGTAGCATTGTTAGTTGGTACAATGCTGCTATCAGGATTCGGTGGTATTGCGTTCGGTTATCCCGGTAGAGAAGCTATGCTCTTGGCAATTATCGCACTCATACTAGCGTGTGAACTGAGTGCAATTGTGATATTGCTGGGCTATTTTGTTCTGGGAAATCCTTCGAAGGATTAAGATCAGATGCCAAGAGCGCCATTTGGCACTGTTTCTATCTGAGAAATCCTCGACTTAGCCAGAAGGTAACACTCATCTGACAGTGATGTTTTCAGAAAACTGTAGAGGAGAAGGTACTCCAATGACCGATTTTCATGATTTACTTGATTCACTCATGCGAGGATTGTCTGTAGAAGAGAAAGGATTCCTTGCAGCCGAACGTGAGGATTTTACATTTCCAACAGCCAAACCTCAGTGGACGCCACCGCGGCATTACAAGATTGACTTGCTGATGATGGACTGGAATGTCGATATAAAGAACGAGAGAGTTGATGCCATATCAAAGCTCAAGATCACCGCAATTGTCCCAGAGATGAGTGCAGTATTCTTGCATGCTGCGGAACTGAACATCACCGGTATCTCTGACTCTTCGGGAGAGGAACTTGCATTCGATACCCAGCCGGACGAGGAGAAAATGATTGTCTATCTCTCCAAGGCCCTGAAGCAGGGAGAAACTGAGGAGATCATATTCACATACACAATCGAGAAACCTAGAGGCGGGCTTTGGTTTACCAACCCCTGTCCGGAGTTTCCAGATATTGAGAGCAGTTTCTGGTCACAGATGCAGGATGATTATGCACGATATGTGGTTCCAGTGTACGATAATCCCAGTCACAAGTTCCCGACAGAAACCATCCTTACCGTTCCAGATGGTTACTATGCCATGAGCAATGGATATCTCAAAGAGAGAAAGAAGAATGATGATGGTACTGAAACCTTCCATTGGGTACAGGAATTGCCCATTCCTGCATATCTGATGACAATGGCTGCATCAGAGTACGTTGAATACAAAGAAGACCTTGATGGACTTGAGGTCAGTTATTACGCTCATAAGAGGTGGGACAGGGATACTGTCTATCGCTCATTTGCAAAGACTCCTGAGATGATCAAGTTCTTTGAACAGAAACTTGGTGTCAAGTATCCTTGGGCCAAGTATGCGCAGGTAACTGCAGCAAACTTTGTCATTGGAGGAATGGAGAACACTTCTGCAACCACGCAAACTGACGTAACACTTCATGATGAGAAGACCCACAACGACTACCAGTCAGACTGGCTTGTTGCGCATGAGCTTTCTCACATGTGGGGAGGCGACCTTGTGACGTGCCGATCTTGGAGTCATGGCTGGCTCAATGAGGGATGGGGTACCCAGATGCAGAACGAGTGGAAGCTCCATGATTGGGGATATGATGAATATCTCTATGACCAGTACGGTAAACAAAAGGCATACTTTGACGAGGACAAGAATCAGTACCGACGACCCATAGTACAGAATGAGTGGGAGAGAGGCTCTGATGTCTTTGACAGGCATCTCTATCCCGGAGCGGCATGGCGCTACTATATGCTGAAACATCTTGTTGGCGAAGAACGCTGGTGGCAGATACTTGGAGAATGGATGACCAGGTTCGCACACAAGTCGCCCTATACCCATGACCTTGAAGCATTATTCACAGAAATGACAGGTGGGGATTATGGTTGGTTTTTCAAGCAGTGGCTCTACCAGGCAGGATATCCTGAATGTAAGATTGATTGTTCGCATGATGAAAAGCTTGGACATGCTCTTGTGAAAATTGAGCAGACGCACAAGCATGACGATGGAATGACTCCAGAGGTCTTCAAATTCCCTCTGACTGTAGAGTTTGTTGATGACGAGGATAATCGAACAAGATACACTATGAGCGTGACCGAACGAGTCCATGGATTCTATTACCCTGTACAGAAGAAACCAAAGCAGATTATCATCGATCCTGATTATGCGACTCTGATGGATTGGAAGATAACTAAACCAGAACCCATGTGGATTGAGCAGCTTCTCAAAGGCGTCAATGTGATGCAAAGAATCAAAGCAGCTCAGACGCTTGGTAAGAAA
>JARGGA010000316.1 GCA_029210805.1 Candidatus Thorarchaeota archaeon | reverse complement strand
TATAGAACCATACAATGAATACCGAACCTAGAGTTGCAGCAAATGTCCATACAATTGCCATGGCAAGTCCATGACTAGGCCATAAAGCAGGCATGAAGATGAATGATAGGATATCAAGAAACATACATCCAACCAGTAATGCCCATAGAGGGATTTTCGGGGCAAATCGCTTAGTTGCTAATCCTACCCCGAAGTGTGCTAACGCTGGCATGCATATTCGATATCGTGAAGGCTAAAAAGTGATTGCTAGGTTACTTATCCCAGTCTAGTAGTCTCTGTTCTCCTTCAAGACTTCGTATCTCTGTTACATCCTGACTAACTTCCAAGGTTCCCATGAACTGACCATTGTCATCTTTAACCGCGTAGTAGCCTATAATGAGAAATCGTCCTCCCATTTGGACCCAAAACATTGCCTTGTCTTGAGTACCTTCCTTGAATGCAGTCATAATTTTCTGAACCTTCTCGAAGCTCTTCTGAGGATGGCAGTTGATAACGCTTCTTCCAATAACTCCCGGACTTCTGGGGAAGATGCGATCGTCAGTTGCGGAATAGTACTTCACTTTCTCATCTGGGCCGACGAAAGAAAGGTCAACAGGAATGTGTCTGAGAAGCAAGTCTAGTTCTTTCAATGTCAATGTTCCTGTATTCAAATTGATTCCGGGTGATTCAGGTTCATGGTCCGCTTGATGTATATCGATTGGAGTGATTGGGCTCCACTCGTCACCTGGAGTGATCCAAGCGTATCCAATTTCTTCCTCACCAACTCTAACCTTGACCCAATCATATTCTGACAGGTTCTCAAGCGACATTGGGAACAGAATGTTCTCTTCTTTGTAGATCATATCCTCGACAGCTGTAAGTAATTCATTGAGGTTTGATTCGTTCACGTTGTTGAACATTTCACGAATCTCATCTTCCTTTGCCCACATTACTGTAGAGGGTCCAGTGATTTCAGCCTTCTCAAGTAATGGGAAGAGTTGATTCTGGAGTCGCTGATAGTGTACAATTATCTTTCTCAATTCATCAAACGTGCTTTCATCTTTAGGATTCTCTTTGAGAATTTCAACCAATCTTTGTGCCTCTTTGTTTTCACTCATATAGGTATGAACTGGATGCCCTGGGATTGTTTCAGGTTTATCTTGAACATCCAATGATTCCTTGAATACTTGTACATGAATGTCACACAGGGCAGTTACCTGTTGAGCTGTGAGTTCACCTGAAGATATGAGTGATTGCTCCATTTCGGCTACTTCTGTTGCGCTAACATCAACGAGGATTTCCTTGAACTTCTCTTGAAGAGGTTCTACATCTTTGCCTGCATGCAACTCCAAAACAAGGTCCTTCAAAGTCCTCTGTCTTCTCTGAAGTTCTTCCTGCCACTCACCTTTCTCCTTGTCCTCTTTGTCAATATGGACTACTTCGTTGGCATTCTCTGAAATTGATTCTGATAGCAACACAAACAGACGATTCAAAGGCACATTGGAAATCTTCGAAACATCTGTCAAGGTTGCGCGTTTGCCTATTGTTTTCTTCAAAATTGGATTTTTCAATCTTTTAAGTTTTGGAGATATTTCGACAAGAGTGTCGAACAGAAACGGATATTCATCTGCTAATTCTAGAATTTTGGTTGACGCTTTTAGAGTAGTTGCCATATTGAACCCTCGACTTAACTATAATTAATGCTTCCTAATAAATAGTTGCTTTCCGTTTGGTAACTATCTTATTTTCTGTTACAATTCTACTGAACAAGTTCTGGAAACTCCTTCTTTGCTAGATTCTTGAGATAACGCATGCTTGGAGATTCAGAATCTCTGAGAACGTCCGATACGATTCGATTTACTTCACCATAACGACCCTGCTTTTGTCGGAATTTTGCCTTCATAATCTTAGATTGAGTAGCAATGCCTGGAAAATCATGTCTTGACAGATGTTCCATCAAAGCATTCATCCACGTTTCGGAAGTGTCTGCATTTGTATCGATTGATTCTGGATGTTGCATTTCAATCTCAATGTCCACTAGATTGAGAAGACAGATGTTTTCAAAGAGGGGCATAGGGTCATCTTTGAATGATAAAAGCAGTTTCTCAAACGAAGCTGCGGCCGATTCAATGCTGTTCTCAGATTTTTCTAAGATTCCTTCAAGTATTTCCATCTGAATTAGAACCTGAGTTTCTCCACTCTTCATTGCCAATTCTCTGTTCTGCGCCTCTCTTGAACCATATTGGTCTTTTGAACATCGATTTGTCAATCGTTTCTTTCTCACTATTGAAGTATCCGACATCACAGCGGGAATCCATGCAGAGGAAATAGTTGTCCTCCGCTACCAATTTTCGTGCATCTTGGTTTACAATTCGTGTAACAGTTTTGTATGGAACTGATACCCCTCTTTCTCCACAGATTGGGCATCGGTCTAATTGATTGTTCATGAGAGTGAAACATCCCTGATGTTTGTGCAATGCCAGCAACTAGTGTATCATATGAAGATTCTCTTGTGACTCATTTAACCACTCTGTTTATCCGCATTCGCGTTACAATATATGTTTGGGGAGCCCGATGATAAAACTCGCCAAAAGCGCATGGCCACGATTTCGAGGTAATCCCGGATCTTCCGGGAGAAGTGAACTTCCTGGTCCAAAGGAACTAGAAGTCATATGGACGACCAAGATTGGTAAAAAGATCGAGGAACCGGCTATCGGATTAGATGGAACCATCTACGCCGCTAGGGAGTCTGAACTAGTCGCAATAAACCCTGATGGGGAAATACTCTGGAAGAAAGAAATCTATGGTCATGGAGATATTCCATTGCGGGGAATGCAAACACCTGCAATACGAGAAGATGGGAGCATTATCGTAGCTGCGATGAGTCGCGTGAGCTGTCTAGAACCAAATGATGGAACTGAGAGATGGCATCACAAGATTGATGGACTTCCCTCTGCGCCTAACATTGGACCCGATGGGACTCTCTACATTTCTGCATGGAGTTTCGATTGGGCGGGTATGTATGTAATTTCATCCACAGGAAATCCTACTGGTCGAGATGATCCAAAGATATTCGATAAGTGGAAAGCCAAACATCATGTAGAGGTCGCTCCTCCCTCAATAGACTCGTCCGGAAATGTCTATATTCCATTCCACGCAAATTATACTCATCCAGAGGCGTATACATGGGATCCCGAAGGTAGGGTCGCAGAGGATCTTTTCTACGCATGTTCTATTTTCAATCCTGAAGGGGATCGAATTGCCAAATTTGTACCAGAATTTTTTGATTCAGAACGCCACACAAACAATGCAATAGCAATCAACGATGATATTGTCCACTATCAGGGTGGTCCTTACAGCAGCATCTATGCATTCAATCTTGAGGGGCTTCTATCTCTTGAGGTTCCCAGTGACAGGTTGTTTTTGGAGAAGTTTCACTTCTATGAAAGCTCCCCCGAAAATACACGAAAACGTGAGAAGTGGCAGGCAGCTATGTTTAGTAACTGTTTCTGGTTTTGGAATGATGAAACCGATGTTGATGATAATGGCACCAGAGGGATTCTATATGGCCATCAAATCGTTGGATATCCGGCTATTGGAAGGGATGGAATCGTATGGGCCAGAACCTTATCCCAAGAACGGAGTAAGTTAGATGAATCAGCTCTTCCTACTAAGATAGTCGTTCGGCTTGATGCGGCAAAGGCGGCAAAAGAACGTCTTATAGAACATGTGGCCGTTGTACTATCAGACAGTATCACAGCGAATCCTACACTTGATTCGAAAAGCAATTTGTACTTGGGCTCAAGTGATGGTCAAGTTCATCTTTTATCTCCTCAAGGGAACATCAACACGAGTATTGACAGTGGACACCCTGTGTCTTCTATCGTCATAGGTCCGAAGAAATCTCTTGTAGTTGCTAGCAGCGACGGGTATGTTTTGTTACTAAGGTAATGAAATCTTCCAATTACTTCACTGCAGCGAGCGCCATATCCCTTTGATTTTCAATGTGTGGTAGCAAATTGAAGATAGGCATGAACCAAAACATGCTACCATGCTCAGACATATTGAAGAAATAATTGCTCCTGCAACAAGAGACCCTGCTCCGTAGATATAGAACGAAGCCAAATATCCACTTCCAGCTATTAGAACAAGGGCTAACAACACTACGAAGAGAGTTACATATGATAAGCGATGAAGTATCCAACCAGTTTCATTTTCTTTGTTCACGAAATTTAAGGCCAATACGATCTGACCTAACAGTAAAACAATC
>JARGGA010000315.1 GCA_029210805.1 Candidatus Thorarchaeota archaeon | reverse complement strand
ACATTTACGACCACTGAGTTTCTGGAATATTTCGGATGGAATAATCGAAGATGAAGGTCTTCTATCTAGCCCTTTACGAGCTACGACTCTGGAGTAAGAATTTAATGCGAACTTTTGAACAAGAAAGGTCGATGATGGGCAATATATAATATCGTCCATTGTTTGTTGCGCTGGTCTTACAGAAGCAGACTCCAGTTGCTCGCGGGGACGACGCCGCGAATCCTTATTCATCGATCTTTCACCAAACCTTTTCTTCAATTCGAGGTATTTCAACCGCTTATCATAAGTTGGACAATTTCAACCTCAAGACTCTCATTTTGACCAGACTATATAAGCCCATACTACGTATGGGCAATCTATAATACCAGAGTTAAAAATTAGATGATTATTTGATACTTAAAATTAGAGTTTCAATTCTAAATAATACGTTATTAATTATAGATAGATAAATAATCACTCATAAAATACGAAGATAAATATGGGGATATATGACTTGATAGTGAGATGACTCGAAGAAGAGGACGCCCAGTCATTCCAATGCCCATACACCCCGAGCGAGTGATATCTAGAGCAGTGAAGGCAGGTCTCTCAGCAACCATTGTTCTCCAGCGAAGTATCAGCAACAAGAACACAAAGAAGTACTATGATCGGTCATATGAAAGATGGAGTATTCGGCAAGAAGTCTATCAGATAACCAAAGAACGAGGAATACCTGATTTCTCTTACATCAGTAAAGCTGAAGCACCCATTAGAGATGATATCCGACTGATGTTCTATGAGGAAGCTGCCAAGTATGGTTTTACTGAAGTAAGTAGACAGAAGAATGCAGATGATACGGTTGACCCTCTCAATCAACGATTTAATGTATGTGGTGCCGTCATCCGTGAAAACTCTGAGGTCATGTTTCCTCATCCCGAACCCGTAAGCTTCGGCACGTATACCCGAAGGGATGGAAAGGGGAGGAAGAAGTATCGTCGTGCAGGGTATGAGGGATCCTCCTTTGGTCCGAGGGTAATACTATCTCATCCCGACCTTCCATCACTGGATTTTGGTGATGCTGTACGCAGTCATAATGAGTACCTTGCCACCTTCTGTGCTATCCATAATGTCCCTGCAAGGGAAACCACCAGATACAGTCAACTTTTCTTCCTACTAGTACGTCCATATTTGGAGCATCTCTATTCTGAGTACAAATATGGGAAGACCAACTTTCAGAAGGGGGTGAACTGGGCGCTCCGTCAGGTCAAGGAGTTGATTGTAGAAACAGGATATCAACCCACCATATATGAAACGCGAACTGTGACAAAGAAACTTGAATTTGATAAGTCAAAGAATGAGGATGAGAACAAGACCTTCTTCAAGAAACATGAGAGAGAGGCAAGAGAATCCTATGGTGACCATCCTGCAGTTGTTGAGCTTGGCAGGTTAAGAGGGAAACTTGGGGATGAGAAGAACGAACGTAGTGAAGAAACGAAGGAAGATGATAGTACACTATTCACAGTGAAAGATGTGAACCATATCAGGAATGAGGTTGCAAAGAGAGCTCGAGTTGCTGGCTCTATTATGCACAGGAGATTAGCAGATCTCTTCCCCAGTCCCTGGCGTCTGAACGATGCCCTCCTATCCGGTGACAGGTACGCTACTTCCTCTGGGTATATCATCATCGCAGAGATTCCATTGCAGACAACTCATGGAGCAGGAAAGGTAGACCTGATACTGTGCGAGAGAACGATCAGCGATGATGGAAAACGAGTATTTTGGAAACCCGTCTTTATTCTTGAGATCAAGACTCGATTAGGACAGAGCTGGTATATCGATGCGAACTACAAGGAGTCAGAAGTCCGTCCAGAGGGGAGCTCTCTGCAGCGAATTGTTTCTGATTTTCCACTCAGTGATTATCCTCTCAGTGACGACCTCTGGGAATCTATTGTGAAGTCAACTCCTACCCCCACTGCACGAAAACAGTTGGACATCTACTGTCGGGCTCTCACTGAGTTCTATAAGAACACAACCCAACAGGAATTGGGTCATGTGTTGAGAGGTGTTGTTGTCATCGATGCAGCCTCTGACATTATCGAAATCCGACCTATGCTGGAGCAACTCATTGTTCACGCATACGAATCTGTGAGGAGGAGGACTCGCAGGCTCAAGCGTATGGTCTTCGCACCACCTAAGAGTGACAACAGTCGAATTGCCCTCGTTGTTGATAAACAACCAGGACCGAAACGAAAGGAAGAGAAAGGGATCACAGCTCCCTGGGAACCCGCCTATTCCCCATTCAAGGCCAAAACGAAGACAAAGAGAAAGTTCCTGCTCTACCTCGCAGGTCATTCCCCAACATCTGCAGGACAGTCTGCAGCATGGAATGCACGATACTACAATGGCCTCCAGATGCTCTATGAGATGCAGAAGACACAGGGCAATATCGAGTTTGTTTGGATAGATCTTGCAAATCAGTTCAATGAACCAAGACTTGCTGAGGTACGCCTACGTCTGCGGCCTCGAAGTTATTCTGAGGATGAGGTAGCCAAAGTTCAACCCGCTCACATTCGCGAGTTCTTTGAGAGAATAAATGTCAAAGGATACTTGGATGACATCTTATCCTTTCTATACAGTGGCGGAGAAGAACCATCATTTGATTATAAAACAATGAAGAATGAAAGAAAGGTATTCATCATCACAGGATCCGATACTCTTCGTGATGCAACACCGACATCTCACAGAGAACGACTTGACATTCTCATAGATCATCTACTGAGTAATCTTCCTGATGATGAGAAAACCACTATCGTGTGGTTCGATGCTCCAGCTCCATCTGTTGAGAAGGCCATTCCCTACTCCAGTAGAGCCCTCTTACCCTACTATGAAACCTCATCCCTTGGAGAGATAGTGACAGAGATAATCTGGAATCTCCCCGTTGCACCGAAGGGTGCAGTGCAATCTGAGAAATGGGCACTCCCTATCATCGGTGACTCTCCTATGCACGATGATATCAGGGTCATCATCCGTCACAGCCCCAGTGATTTTCACATGGAACTGATCCATGTCCCCTTCCTGAGAGGATGGTCAAAACGATTCAAGAACAAGGGGACTGGGTTGGTTACTCGGGAACGAGAGATTGATAATATTGTTCCTGAAAAGATACTACGAGATCGGATGAAACTTCTCTCCCTGACCATGCTCCCTTGGCTGGTGAAACTCTGGCCACAGGAAACATTGGTAGAGAACTCAACCGAAATCCTTGAAGAGCAGATTGCTCAATTGAATGTGGAGTATCGTGGAGGAACTGAACCTCTAACGATTACAAGGACTGTTCTTTCGGACGCCCCTAGTAAATCTCCTAGCCTGCTCGAACTAGTGAAGTTCAGGCTCCCTGAAACCATGGATACTCGGTCCTATCAAGAGATGACTGCAGGAAAGATCAACTCCCAACGACTCTATCGTTCCCCACGCAAGTTACGAAATAGACCACTTCAGAAACCTCCGGTACCTCCACCTACAAGAAAAGAACCGTCCATTGAGGAGGAACTCGAACAAGAGTGGTTGTTCGGGGTCAAGTTTGAGAACTATGGTGATGACTCGCTCCCATGGTGGATGGTAGTCCAAGATCCAGCCCATCCCTCCAGGATGCTCATAGGTTGTTTCACAGATAGACCCCCAGACAAAGACGGATTCCTCTGGGCTGAGAGCAAGCACGAGATGATGACGCAATCAAGCCTGGATGAGATACTTGGCTTTCGTCAGATCTTTCTGATAGGAAAGAAAAACGGTGATGGATTGGAAACATGGAGTTCAAGTGACGGCGAGGCACCAGTCTATTCAGGAGTCCTTGAGTTGAGAGGGTTCTGTTTACCTGCAAATCTCTGTGCCACAACAACTCCAGATATTGTAAGAATGCCACCAAACAGCTGTAGAATAGATGTGGGTTCTGAGAGAATCAATATAGACATGAGAACTCCCCAGACTGAGATCATGTTAAGCGTGATTTGTACTCTTGAAGCTTCGATATATTTCATAGATTCATAGTACAGAATGAAGGCCAGTACCGAGTTGACAACACCAACCCATAATACAATCAGCCATGCATTGATACTCAATTGCATCAGAATGGATATATCTTCAAAGAGTGCGGCAGATATCCAGATGCATGGTACAGCAACTATTGTACTGAAAGCAGTCACAGATACGGAATCTGCTGAATCCATCGCCTTTTTTCCAGCAATTCCATTGACAGCAAACAATAATGTAGATACTATGATGAT
>JARGGA010000314.1 GCA_029210805.1 Candidatus Thorarchaeota archaeon | reverse complement strand
TAGGCTCTTCCTATTCTTAAAAACCATATACAAACCAACAAAGAAGAAGAGGAACCAAGCAAGAACAAAGAAGGAGAAGAAAAGAACTGATTCACCAAGAAGAATCAGAAGAACCCCTGTTATCATTGGATTTCTCATATGACGATAGATTCCTGAAATAACAAGTTTCTGTGTTGGATGAAGAAGTGATAGAGTTCCTTCACCCTCATTTGCAAATTTCTGGACAGTGCCGTAAAGAAGAATTAATCCTGAGAGAATGACAAGGGCACCCAAAGTAATGAAAACTCGTTCGAACCCGGCGGGCCATGCAAACCATGTATCAATTCCTATACTGAGATACCAGAGGATAACTGGAACAATGATAGTCACGAGTAGTGGCAACATGAATGATAATGCATGTTCGCGATGGCTCACGTATTCATCACCACATCAGGGTTTAATTGGAGAGAATCCTTTCTTTAGAATAGTATCGAGTGGTGACTCCCACTTGTCGGGAAAGTCTTTGTTGTAATGGGCACCTCTACACTCTTTGCGCATTCGGGCCATCTTGATTATTACTTCAGCTACAAGTGAGATATTTCGAAGTTCGATTAGATCCTTAGTTACTTTGTAATCCCAGTAGAATTGATTTATTTCTCTAACAATGAACCCGATTCTATTTCGGGCACGTATCAATCGTTTCTGGGACCTTACTATCCCTACATAGTTAGCCATTAGTCGACGAATCTCATCCCAAAGGTGCGTAATGACAACCAATTCATCAGCGTCTGTTGCTTCTCCGGGGTCCCAAGGAGGGATTTCATCAACCTCTGGTTCTTGCTCAATCTCTTCAAGTGCAGAATCAGCGGCAAACTTGGCCATTGCCGCAGCTTCCAGAAGTGAATTCGATGCCAATCGGTTTGCTCCATGGAAACCCGAACAAGCAGATTCACCAATTGCATAGAGACCCTCTACGTCAGTTCGTCCATGCATGTCAGTTTTAATGCCACCCATCATGTAATGCGCAGCTGGCACAACGGGTATAGGTTCACTAGTAATATCCACTCCGGCTTTAAGACATGTTTCGTAAATTGCTGGGAAGCGATCCTTGACAAATTCTGAATCCTTGAAGGATATATCAAGCCAAACATGGTCAGCTCCAGTCTTCTTCATTTCATTATCAATTGCCCTTGCTACAATATCCCTGGGTGCAAGCTCTGCATCAGGGTGATAATTCTTCATGAATCGTTCCCCGTTAGAACCTACTAGTATTGCACCTTCACCTCTTAGCGCCTCTGAGATGAGCGATGATCTAATCTTGGGATGAAATAGTAGTGTAGGATGAAATTGCATCATCTCCATATTCATCAATGTAGCTCCAACGCGGTATGCCATTGCAATACCATCGCCAGTTGCGACATCCGGATTGCTAGTATAGAGAAATACTCTCCCAGCACCTCCTGAAGCAAGAATTATCGTTTTCGCTGAAAATCGTTCTACTTCTCCAGTATTGATATCTAGAACATATGCCCCAGCCACACGATTGTTCTTCACAAAAAGATTGACACCCATATGGTTCTCAAAAATAGTAATTCCTTTGTTCTTGCGCACTTGATCAGCAAGAGCGAGTTCGATGTCTTTTCCGGTATGATCCTTGACATGAAGAACCCGTCGTTCACTGTGACCACCTTCAAGTCCGAGTTCGTATTCCCCGCATGTGTCATCTTTGCAGAATGTCACTCCATATTCTTCGAGATCCTTGATTACTTCTGCACCAGCTCTGACAAACTTCTCTACAACATCTGGATGGCAAAGGCCTGCACCTACTCGGATAGTATCTTTGATGTGCTGATCATAGGAATCAGGTTCAGCAACGACAGCGGCTATTCCCCCTTGTGCTCTATATGTAGCAGATTCAGTAAGTGTGGATTTTGTAACTAAATGTACAGATGCTTTTCCAGCTACCTTCAGTGAGAAGAGTTGTCCTGCAAGTCCACTGCCTATAACTAGGAAATCAGAAGTGTAGAGTTTGTTAGCCATTCTTCAGACCCCGTTTAGGGAAATGTAATCATTCCATTCTCTGAGCTTGAATCTCTGGCATAACAAGACCATATACACGTTATGTAACTGACATACGAAAGAGATAACGGGAGGCATCTGCCCAATATTGTCAGGAAGACAAATAATGGCAAAATGTGTGGAATGCTTGGAATACGGAAAAGGAAAGGGAAATCAAGAGGTATATCCATGCGCTCTCTGTGGCGAACTTCGGTGTATGGATCATACTATCTGGGTTCCTGCTCATGATCTTGAACGAACAATTGAATCAGTCATCAATGTATATAGTCTATTGAAAGGAAAGAAACAATCCGGATGGTACACATTCTGTGGCAAAGGAACTCACATTCCAAGGGGTTTGCCGATTCGTCATGGCAAGGAACTTTTGGGTGGCAAAATCGTTGAGCCAGTAATAGATGGGTACAAAAAAAAGGGTCTCGAATTCTTCAGAATGTGGGAAACCGGACTCATTGAAGCAGCAACAGACAAAAAGTGGGATCCACAGCATTATTCTCTTTCATGCTCGCTTGCAGCATCGATGGTCACGATGTCCAATCTAGTTACTCGAGAGGGACTATCAGTGCCAACGTTTGAGAAAGTATTCATGACCGCCATTACAGGAATGACAGCCAAGAAGGCGTTTTTCTTCCCACCATCATATGATGAGTTCATAAGCAGGGTAGAAAAAATAGGTGGCATAAAATCCCTTGCAGAGTACATCTGCTCAAGATGTGCAATCGTCCCATGCACAAATCGACTTGCCGAGTTCTACAATTCCAAGATGTTCAAGAAACTAATCAAGCAGCCTTTAGTAGAACTCCTGAAAAAGTGACCAATTCCTAGTATTCTCGCATATATGCACTTAATGATGGATTTGCATGTACGGTAATTGTTTAATAGGATATATTAGCGGCTATTTTTCGACCAGCGGAGGCCGCGAAAGAATGGATATTGAAGGAGTCATAATCTTCGACTCAAAATCGGGAATACCACTATTCTCTAGACTTAGAAAGGGCATTGACGCCTTATTATTCTCTAGTTTCATCTCAGCGATAGGTCATTTCTCCAGAGAACTCAAACTTGGTGGGTTATCATCATTCACAACTGAGGAAAAACAGATCATTCTAGCAGCCAAGGAAAACACGATCACTGCTCTGATAACTCCAACTACTAAAGTATTCCAAGAGGCACGCTCACTAGCAATGGAAATGGGTAGGCAATTTGAAACCCTCCATGAGCGACAGAATAGCCTGCAAGCGAAAGATTACACGGAGTTTCAAGTTGTTGCAGATGAGTTCATTAGAAAAATCAAGAATCCATTCCTCAGTAGAGTTGCGGACTTTATACACAAGCAATATGGTGGTAGCGTATCACTAAAACAACGGCTGATTAAGGAAAGCGGAGCAGAGGTTACCGTAGATATGCTTGTGAATTTCGGAATCAAGTACGAGGAGGATGATGATTCTGTGAAGCCCAGTAAACAAACACCTGCTGCATACTCTGAGTCCAATATCGTTTGCAAAATCAACGAAGGAAGAATCTCAAGGGGAGAAATCATGGAATTCTTAGACACTCTTGATGGTTTTGGAGTTCGTGTCATAAGCAAAGGTGCTATGCAATTCATGCCATACTTTCCAACTAGAGCTGCCATAATTGCCAGAGAGTTTGATGATTCTGTTTTCGAATATCTCAGGAAGCTTCCTACAGAAGATAATCAAGCATATCTGGATGGTTCTCATATCTTTGCAGGACGGGGCATCAGAGGGGCACCAAAGAATCCAAAATGCTTCATAGATGTCTTCCAGTATCACGAAAATGACAAGAGTCATGCAGTGAAATTCTAGAGTGTGTGCATACCACATTCCATACTCTGTCATGTAGGAATTATCTAATCCAAAGAGATAGATTCATCCAACTGTTGTACCACAGTATTCGCAAGTTACAGATTTCTTCTTTTTCAGCAAATCGACTTGCGATACTCCAAACTTGGATCCACACATTGGACAAAGCCACACTTTTACATCACCGGGAGATGGTTCGGCAATCTCTCCACCAATATCTGCCAAAGCTCTCTCAACCCAAGACACAAGATTGGTTTGATTCATAGATTGGAAGGCAGTGATTGCTTCATTGTATAGTGGTTTTGCCTCGTCTAGGCGGCCTAAACCTCGGCAAGCGTTACCCATACTAAATGCATTCCATCCAGTATACCACTTATCAGCTATCTGTC
>JARGGA010000313.1 GCA_029210805.1 Candidatus Thorarchaeota archaeon | reverse complement strand
GGGAGAGGGTAAGTCCCTCTGTGGCAACCATATGATTACGATTGCACGTCCCGTCGTTGCCTGCACCCCCTGTCCAAAGACAGGACAGGCAAGATGATGCGCAATCCTGAACTTATTCATCTAAATCGGAAATAATGCGAGAATATATTGAAGTGGACAATCTAAAAGGGGTTTCATTCACCAAATGGTCAATCTTCAATATTGCATCTTTCTTTGTGAGCGCTCCGTTCTTAGTGGCTCTCAGAATTATGCCTATGGTTCCTGTTAATCTCAGTCCTAGTGCACGTGCTATATCTCTTGCAGCAAGATCGTCAATGACAATCAAGTTGTCTTTTTTATTGCCTTTCATCTTGTATGCAAGACTCAGCACATCGATCTCTCCTTGATGAAGTCCCATCTTACCGAGTTTCTCGGAAAGAGAGGTCTTTGGTTCATCCACCACATCCAGCCAAGTGGAGAATGCTTCTACAAGTACAGGATATTCCGGTGCCGCCACTTCAAGTACTTCGTCCCTGACCGAAAGGACAGTTGCAACTCTATCAAAAAATGCTTCAAGAAGATGTAGGAGACCTAATTTACCGAGGTAGATAAGAGGAGATGAGTTAACTATTGCAATCATCTTATTTGCCCTCAGCGAATAGAAGGTCTTCTCTAAGTGCCTGTTCATCGTACATTTCGATGTTGCGCCTTGACAGTTCTTCCATCATTGCTCGAAGGGAAATCTTGGCAATGGATGCAGCTTTCCAGATGCTTATTCGCTTCGCATCAACTTGTTCAGCAAGATAGTCAAGTAGTTCTGCCGACAATGACCGATCGATTAACTGTCGGATATAAGCAGATTTGTCAACTATCTTTCTCTGTGTCATTAGGAACGCAAGGCGTTCTTCCAAGTCCTTGTCCATCCGAACTGATAATACGTCGCCCATTTCAATCATGTATACTAGGTCATACTGGGTATATATATTCTCATATCTGTATTGGAAATGGGAAGATTATTAGCACTTATATCAAATGATCATCGAGAGAAATATCAAATCTTGTCACCACTCATTATTGAAAACCATTGCAAAAAGAAAAGGGTGTTCAACACTGTGAGATAGGAGGGTAAGTCCCTCTAAGGCAACCATATTACGATTGCACTGTCCCGTCCAAGTCCTGCATATCTTGCTCAAGAACAAGACAAGTATCGTTCACAAACCCAGGGATAACATGAAAATTGATTGGACAACAGTGCGAAAATAACCGGAATTTTTCTTGGTGATACGTTGTTTAATGCTCTTTCATTGTCTTCCACTGTAATATCAGATAAGTACCAGAAGACATGATAGAAGCGATTATAGATATTAAAGGGCCTATTCCTACACTAATATTGGCATTTTCAGCGTATAGAAATGCCCCATTAATCATCAAACTGTCAATCTGACCATGGATAGCAAATACATAGGGAGTATAGTAGAAGATGAATAAGAAACAACCCAAGATAGATGCGATACAACTCACAATCGCTATCATACTTGTTGCACGATGATTCTTCGTTCTCTCTAGTCCCCAAGCCAGTATAAGATTCAACACTCCTCCCGTTAATGGAAATAAACCAAACCAAAAATCGCTTGATGATGTGGAAAACTGTTCACTTGACGACACGGAAACAGATGCTGAAGATGAACTAAGAGAGCCAAAGCCAAATCCGAAAATGTATCCTGAAACCTGGTACGATCCAATAAGAACATGTTCTATTTCACCTGAGAATAGCAACCAAGGTTCAAAAGTTCCCCATATCGTAGCCAAAGCTGAAGCTATGATAATTCCCTTTATGATGCTCAACTTCATCGAAACTTCCCTTGATTGTTTTTCAGATGACAGCATATCAAGGTTCCGATTCATAGTGGTTAAGAAAGAACTAAATAGGGCATTCAAAGGAGAAAGCTAGAGGAGTTTTCGTATGAAAAGGAAAAACAAGATTAAATTAGGCATAATGCCTATTCTGGTTTTTATATTGCTTTCCTATGGTGTAGCACCAGTTGCAGCTTCAACTATAGGAACACCAAAAACAGTTCAACTAATTACCAGTCAATCAGTAGTAGCAAAGATGGGATTCACTACTGAACATTTTCTTAGCTACGGTAGTGACCTTCACCCACAATACTATGCGTCTTCTATCGCAAGTGGTTGTGATGATCAGGGTATGTTGTTTTTCGTTAATATGCTCAGAATTGATGTAGAAGGCTGGGATCCTTTGGGAAATAAGCTATCACCAGACCGTTTCACATCATTGAGTATTCTGGTCAGTCCTCAAGATAATCAAGCCACACAGGATATATTGGAGATAATCTACGCTTCTATTGTAGATTTAGCCCCGGTTGGAGCAAAACAAACCTTGCAACAGACAACAACCTCCGGTGGAGGTGAAACGGGATATAATTCCAATTATGCATGGGGAAAATGGACAAGACCAACAGTTGGCATTCCAGGAATGGAGAGAGGTATTAGACTTGGCTTTCAATTAGCTGTAGATCCTGATTTGGAAGGCACTTATAAAATTCACATTCTTACAGCAATGGAAGTTTGTGCATATGATGGAATAAGGGTGTACTATACAGGCAGCCGAGTCTTGGAAAAAAATCTGTACTATGGATATGACGCTGAACCGTCAGGTGGAGGTTGTCCAATACTCTCCGTGTTTGATGGCAACGAATACGTCGACGAAGGTTTATTGGATATTCATTCTGAATTCGATGTTGAAAAGGGATTCACCATTCATACCAGTCCAGTACCTGTGGGAAACACATACCGGATGAGATTAACCGAACATCCTCTGACAATATCTCACATTGACAAAGTCCAATTGTTCGGACGGCTCAGTAATGGTAAAGTGATGGCATTGCCCCTGATTTCAGCGACTCATTCAGCGATTGGAAATGTTAAACAGATTCTTCATCATAGTGATGATGTTAGAATAGATGTCCTAGGTGCCAAATTTAACGGTGGAACAAGTGAATATATTGACCTAAGTTTTCAGAAATTGGGTAACTTAGAATTTGTTGAATATATCTTTCTGATTGAAGGATATAATGTGGTTTCTAAGTTCTAGTGGCACATTTCTGACAGGAGGAGGATTGGGATTATACCATGAACCTCCTCCTAATTCTTTTTTGATATAGAGAGTTTCTGCTTCGGCTTTTGATGGATGAAAGAAACCACTATTTCGGGATTATCAATTTACACTCACGAAAAAACATTACAAAATGAAAAAGGGTGCTCAACACTGTGGAGGGAGAGGGTAAGTCCCTCTGTGGCAACCATATGATTACGATTGCACGTCCCGTCCAAGGCCTATACCCCTCGCAATTCCGAAGAGCGAGAACAAGCTGCTTTACCTCTAAGAGAATCTGTATTTCATTGCTACTATATAATATTGCACAGACCTGCGAAGTCAGAATCGAATGTGGCTAGATATCCGATATCATTGGTATCAATGTATGATAGAATGCAACAATCAGTAAAGCTCAATGGTTTTTCAGGCCACTTGGCAAAGCGTTCCCATTTCTCCCACGCAAGGTCTAGGATTCCCGGTGTTACGTGCTCACACTTGATGAATTCAGGAGTGCGACGAATAAGTGTATATGTTTTAGTTACCACGCTCTTCTGTTGGGTATGCATCCACAAAGTTGTAAGCACTTCGTCCAAGACATAGTCGATGGTTAGCCGCATACCATAGTCTGGATCCTTAAGCTTGGTAAGAAGCTCCTTCGCCTTTGGATGGTTCCGGTCTCGTGTATTCATTAATGCAATGATGACATTGCTGTCCATAAGGACAGTCATGTGGAATCACCGCCGTAAACCACATCGTCCACTCGTGATGAGAGATCTTCACTCCCAAGTCCCAAATCCTCTGCCATGGAGAGGACCTTCTGAATGATAGCATCATCCAGAGGATAGTCCATCAATCGTACCTCATTCACGATGAGATCATAGTTCTCAAGACCGATTCTGAACACGATCTCTAGTATCTCCTTCTTCGTCAAACGCTTTCGTGTGTCAAGATACAGACGGGCCTGTAGCTCTTCCAAGTCATCCTTGAGATCGAACTTCACTGTGGACACTGATAACACCTGGTAACTCAGTTACCGCTGAAGTATATAAACTTGTAGAGATCTGCGGTTCAAGTGCAGTTGAATATTAGACCTGGGTTCCACTCACATATCATAGACTTCTGTAAAAGGAAAAGGGTTGGTAACAGCTGCTAAAAACCCGGACAAACCCGGACATATCTTGGATGA
>JARGGA010000312.1 GCA_029210805.1 Candidatus Thorarchaeota archaeon | reverse complement strand
ATCTCACGATTGAACTATCTGGAGTGTGCCAGGAGGTGACTTTTTCTACAGAGCCATTATTAGGGATGAATTTACATTGATTCCCGTGGATACAAGCATTATCTCACTGTGTGAGGAGCGTGAATGGAGGAATCACATGAATATAGAACATAAGATCGTAGTCATGTATGTAGTTCTGCCTTTGCTGGTGTTGTCATTTGCACTTCCAGCATTTAGTTTGATAACACCTGTCAGTGCAGAACCAAGTATGAACAGAGTAACTCTCAAAGATGTTGGGCTGATGATACCTGTCACATCTGATCCAATCAACGATGTTCATCTTGGCTCTAAGGCTGCAATAGACACATACAACAGTTGGTATGGAAGCGATGAATCAATAGGTCTTGTCCAGAGTTTGAATAGCGTTGTTACGGCATATAAATTCAAAACTGAAACAAGGTATAGAGACCGAGTTCAAGTTGTTAGTCATGGCTCAATGACAGCTTATGGTCCGAGAGTTGATCTTTACGGATCTAATTATCTGCAATACAACAACTACGCTTATTGGGCATCTTCCTATGGAGATTGTGAACTGGTAGTTCTTGCAGCATGCTATTCATTGGGCGCTGGTGGAGCCGGAGATTTTCGACTTGCCAATGCAATCAAGGATAGAACGCCTGTTAAGGCAGTGGTTGGGTTCAATGGAATCGCAGACCTATTCCCAGCATACTTCTTGGTCATGAACTTCTGGTGGCAACACGTGGCAGGATATCGTTACAACGACCAAGTTGGTGGGTACAATGCAGAAACATCTGTTAGCCGGTCTATCTGGCTACTAGAAGGGCTCATGAGTGATGCTTTCTTCACAGCTGGCTTACTGATAGGCGCGGCTGTTGGGTATTTTGTAGGACCAATAGTATTCTCTGTGAGGGGAATAGCTGAGAGAATCCTTCAAACGATATTCAAGAATGGCATAACTCAGGTACTGTGGGACCTATTCCTAGCAGGAATCTATGATACCATGGATGCATTCACTTTCACCGGTTCGTTTGTTGGAAGTCTAATCACTATTGGTGGTGGCTCTGGCGGCGGCGGTGGAGGAGTAGACGTACCATTCTAGAGGGAGTATAGCTCCCTCAAAATTTTTTTAACATATCAATACAAAGTGATACTAATGAGAAATGCTGCGCTTTTCATAATCGTAATTATGCTCATAGGAATGACCATGGTAGTTCCTGTGTCAGTTCGAATTGAGAATAATACCAGAGAGATATTTCATTCAGCATTAGCCCAAGGGATAACACGAAGAGACGCAACTATCAACTACATGGAGGCATTATATTCCTCAAATGAAGGCGCATTCTATTCCTCACTGAAGGATTGGCCTACAGACCCCCGTGTTCATTCACATCATTCAGTGGCAGATGTTTCTCAACCACTTACAGTGCTGATATCCCTTAATGCACAGTCAGCATTTGATATTTCGAACTGCACAAGTTTCGCGTTGGGTCTAATCAATGAACCACTCAAGGTTGATGTTTTTGGTCCAGTAAATTTCTCAGCCGATACTCCCTGTTCAGCTGCGGGGGCTCGAGGTGCGACAGAACTATTCTCACAATTGGGCATCCTAAATCAACTTGACGATGATGCTCTGGTATCTTTCCTCAGATATTGTCAGGCTACAGATGGTGGCTTTGGTGACAACATATGGGAGTCGCCACTGATATCCAATTTGATTTCAACTCACTCCGCATTGTACGCATTGAATATCCTAGATTCTGTTGATTCTATCGATACTTCAGCAGCTGTTTCATATCTTTTATCATGTTATTCCGGAGGTGGGTTTTCTTATGTTCAGGATGGAGGCGCTGAACAGTCTGCTATACCATTAGGCCTATTGAGTTTAGAGATACTGGACGCACTTGATTCTATAGATAGTGAGGAAGTAATATCATACGTGCTTTCAGAATGGGATAACAGTAGTGGGTATGTAACCGATGGAACAATTGTTGATACAGAACGTGCAATATGGTCGCTAGAGATTCTGGATGCATTAGATAGAATTAATCTCGATGCGGTGGTATCTTGGGTCCTATCTCGTCAATCCAGTGCCTATGGCGAGTTCTTACCGTTCCCCGGCGGTGGACTTGAAGATGAGCGTCTTGAATGGACTCGTGCAGCAGTACATATTCTTTCGCTGATTAATCGTCTTGATGCACTCAATGAAGAATTTACAGTCTATATGGATCCAGTTTATACGGTTCCCCAAGATTATTTAGATTATATTGCAGAGCATGTGGAAACTTCGACAACAACGACACCAGGAAGTGGATATATCCCGCTACCCAATATCAATTGGAGTCAATTCTTTGCGGGTTTAGTGCCTTTTCTCATAGGGGCTGTAATAATTTCCCCTGCTTTGTGGTGGTTGTACTCAGATAGACACGCAAAGCGGGAAAGGGCTGAGATTAAGAAAGCGCGCAAGCCTGGTCGACGCTAGCAATGTATCCAAACAGAATCCCGAAATTTCCAGAATATTTCAATAATTGCACTATGCTCAACCAATGTGCGGCGATTCTTCTACATATTCTCTGAAATAACCGAAGGCGTTTTTACTTAGAATACACACCAAATACGCATGCACGTTCGGTCTACTATTCTACTTGGACTCACACTTACACTCTTTCTACTTCCATTGGCTGCAAGTGCACATATACCAATTGGAGGGGGAGGAGAAACTCTTGAAACCGCAACCGAGGTCGTTAATCCTCTATATTCATGGGTAGCCTATACTAAATATCTGGCATTCGCGAGGTAGTGTTTTCTAGTTCTATGATATTCCTTATTTTCGGAATAGCTATTTTACTCATGAACGGAATTAGAATCCGTTTTTTGATTCCCATTCTATCACTTCTTCTTTTCTACAACTGCCTTAAGTCGCTCGTAGGTGTCACCAGCTTTTGAGAATGGACAGACCTTGACACAAATTGAACATCCAATGTGTTCCGCGAAGTGTGGAAAACATTTGTCTCGATCAATGCAAGTTCGCATTGTATCAATTCCCGGAGCATTATCAAATCGCACAACGCTCTTTGAATAGATTGCTTCTCCAGGGCACTCCTTCCGACATCATTCACACATCGTACAGTATTCTTCTATCCAGTCGTGGTCGCGATTATCTGTGAAATCGAAATACTTGTGTTCAATAAAGACAGGAGCGATACGTTGACGAGGGCCATATTCCTTAGTTATCAATAATCCATTTCGTCCTATCCATCCCATTCCAGCTTTGCCCGCAAGCGAAGGTGTATTCACCAATCCACCCAATGGATGATTACTGTGGCACCGAATTCCTTTCTTTCGAAGCCATCTGGCAATATCATTTACAACCAATCCAAGACTGCCGTAAACGCGCATAACTTCCTTCCCAGCCTCGAATCCAGGTGCGTCGTCAATCTTATCCTTCTTCATCTCTTGACAAACAACTATGGCGTATCGAAAGAGTGTAAACTTACCTCTGAATATCATCTCTTGAGGCATTTCTGTGAAACCAATGAAAACATCATCGCATTTCGTTTTGACAAATTTCTGCAATTCTTCCCAGAGACCAGGTTAGGGTTCAAAGGGAGTAGGTTCCATACTTTCAAGATATGGATCTATATCGACCCAGCTTTCTTTCATTCCCTTCTGTAGATTTCGGACAATCTTGAGCATCCCTGGCATCTTCCTCTTTGGAATTTTTTGAAATTTCATCAATTGTACATTGATGACGTTTTCCGCTGTGAATCCCTCTGGAGGTTTCATGTCCGGATGCTCATTCATCAGGTATTCAAATCCTTCTCGTAGAGCATCATCACGAGCAGAAAATAGATACTCGGGGTGTTTATCTGCCCATTCGAGGAATTCAAATTCCTTTGCAGAGAACATGGGATTCCCTCTTCTCGCATCCTTCACTGGTTTTTCTGTGCTTGTCATTTCATACTCTTCCTAGGGTAGGTTATCTACGGTTAATCATCTTCAACATTTTTTCAAGTTCATCAGCGCTATTTGACACTATTCTCTCAACTCTGTTTATCAAATCAGGACTCCATTCATCGTTAGATAATTCGCTGATAGCCATCATAGCTTTTGAAATTCGCATGAAGTAATCACGAAATTGTGGACTATTTTGAAGGAGATTAGCAAAGGGAAATTCAATTGAGTCAAGTCTCTTCCGTGCATCCTCCATGATATCGACATGCTCCTCGATGAGTTTGTGCGTCCCCAATCCAAGAATCATTCTTTGAGGAGGACTTTTTTGATCTAATCACATAC
>JARGGA010000311.1 GCA_029210805.1 Candidatus Thorarchaeota archaeon | reverse complement strand
TGTGAAGACTATATTTCCCGTCTGTTCAAGGATGTAGACGCTTCTAATCACTAGCTTTCACCCCATGCATTCTCCAGAAGTTCAAGGTATCTAATGACGGTTTCTCGATTTACCTCCTTATCAACCAATTTGCGAGATACAAGAGGTAATACATATTCTGGAATGAAGGATTCAATTACTGGATTCGTAATAAGTCCCCACACCCTTTCATTGTCAAACGATACAGCTATTCTGTCAGATTCAAGAGCCCAGAGTGAATTCTGAACAACGTTCTTTGGGAATGATGTCTGATTCATTATATCCTCAATAGAACACGGACCGCTTCTCAAGCACTTCAGAACTATGTAATGTAAGTTGTGTGAAATAATTCTAGCAATTTGCTCTCTATCTTCCATAATAGGTGAATTTGGATCATCAACTGGTAATGTAGGATTGTACCCTTTGTCTGGTGGAGGTGGTGAAAAGAATGTTTCAACCGATTTTCTGTACTTCTCCATGATTTCTGGATGCGTGGTTTCCGTTTTGATCATTGATTCTACTGGAGGGGCTCGATAGCCAAAGATATCTTTCATAAGAAATACCGTTTCCTTTGTCTTTCCTATAATTTCTACTTTTACGATACCCGAATTGATCATGGGTGCTACAGCCTCGCGAATATCCACGGTATCGCTTTGGACTTCGTTCTTCAACCATATTGAAAGTCGTGCCGCACTTTCAACACCTTGTGTTTCCATTCTCTCAAGGATCAATGCAGTTGATGGAGTAAGGAATACTTTCGCCAATCGTTGCTCCTCTGTAGATGTAGGAAGCTTGCTGCGTTTCCTTATTATCTCCTCTAAGTCGATTTCATCAGGCGTAGTGGTAACGAGTTCCAGGACAAGGCGACTCATCCCAGTAATTTCTTCTTCTAATAAATTGAGATTATCTACTTCGCCAATTACAAAGCATACCATCCACCCCGGGAAAGTTTCGTGCATATATGATACTATTCTTCTACCTTCCCGTTCTGATAGTTTCAGATTCGTCTTCTTCTCATTCGAATGCTCAAAGTAGACCATATTCAATAGCTTCTCATTCAAAGTGAGTGTATCTGGATATTTCTTTTCGACTATGAATCCATGATAGTCATCAAGATGAACAATGAACATCGCTTCAAGCATGCTTCGACCCATTGGATGAATTCCACTAACGCAAATAGCCTTTTCCCATCAGTATGAATTTCAAGTTATTTAGCGTCTTCCCAATGTGTCAAACATTGGATTTCCCCGGTTTTTCCTACCAGCCAGCATGATTCGCATACATTTTGTCTGCAGATTGAACAGGTTCCAATTGTCATATCGAATCTTTCAATCCTAGATGATTGGCTTTTCTCTGAATGCAGCACACAGAAGCCTTCTCCGCATCTTGCACATTTTATCGAAACAGAATTTGAGCATCGCGCACACATCGTGGTTTCTTTAGGCTTCCTTCTGTCCGCGATTTCTTCCACACTATTGCAGGTCTGGTTTCTACAATCCCCTATTCCCTTGTACAAACCACATCGAGGACAATATGGATCCAAAGCCGCAGATGGTTTTCTTTCTAGCATTGATATACAAACGCGCCTCCATTGTTCCTATGGATGCACTCCTAGAAAGGATGAAAAGGGTTCCCCTAAATCCGATAGATGTGTTCCCACGATGGACCTAGAAGGAAAGCACATCATCATTCCTGCATCTGCAACAAAACATCTGGATCTATCAGGTGGTCCTCCTATGGTACAGGCTGTTCCAGAAGACTATGTCTTATCTGCCAATGTAATGATGCTTCTGGATGAGAGTTGTGGTGATGATATTGAGTTCATCATGAAAACCTACCTTCCTATTAGAATACTTCACATGCCCATGGGATCGAATTGTGTCTTCATCGAGATGCTAGGTCTGTCATCAACAACTGTCAAATTAGCACCCGCGGATATCATAGATAATCTAATTGAAGAACTCGAATCATCGAATAAAACGGAAACCCTCACTGACTCAGTGACACGATTCGGAAAATTCTTGGAAAACATTGCCCAGATAAAAAACACACCGCAGATTGGTATACTTCCAAATTCACAAGCCGAACCCTTATTAGAACTTATGCAATGGCCTCGACAATCCGATATAGAGCCCTATTCGCTAGCACTACCGACTGTCATGGATGAACGTAAATTCAAAGCTATGGCAAATGCCATTCGTGATTCGTATGAATGTCTCAATAACATCCAAGACAAAATCCGTCGTTTTGATGACATCTTGGATGAAAAGATTGTGAAAATCGATAGACAATCCTCTTCTGCTGTTTCTGACCGATTGAAACGCCTTCAGGACCGGATATCGACTCTTGAGGAAGAAATCCAGTATCTAGAATCAAGGATGGAACAGTTCTCATCAAAGGATGGGAACTCCTCTGAATCAAAGAAACGAATGGCAGAAATTGATTCAAGTCTGAAGGCACGTAGAAAGGCATTGGAACGTGATTGTGAACGGAAGGATAAATTCGAAGCACAAACTGTTGGTCAAACCAAGATTCTAAGGGAAACTCAGCATAACATGAGGAATTTCATCAAAGGGATCTGGCAGATGGTTGAGCGTATTATACATCAGCATTTCCAAATTATTGCTAGATGCTCTTCAACCTCCTCCCATTCTGAGAGCACATTGATGCTTCCCATACTTGTAGCAGGACTGTCACGGAAAGGTCAGTTGCGTGTACGGCTAATTCCTCCCCTTCTATTAGATGATGTAACAGAACGAGTCAGCATGAGGAGGGACTTTGTTTATCCTTTTACTGAAGTTACTTCGGTGAAGGATTTGGTCCAATCTTTGACAAAGCGTGCAAATAGTGATATTACTTTTCGAAAAACATTAAGGTCTGAATCACAGGAAAAGAATATACTCTCATTGGAACCAACTAGAAAAACACTTCTTGATGGAGCCAAGCTTCTTCTAGCTGATGGTTTGGTGAAAGAATCTGGAGTTGAGGATCTAAAGGAACTCCTATCCCGCATACCTGTCCAGAAAATAAAAATATCCAAGAAAGGCGATGGAACCATTCCAGCAATCCCTACAGATGGATCGATTTGCCAAGTTGTATTTAATGTTCACAATGATGCTGGCTCTCCAATTATTGGTGCCGAATTGGAACTTGGTGCACTTCTTCTGGAATCTGATAAATCCGGACGAATAGAGATTTCGCTTCCCCCCAGCAACTATGAAGGCATCATCAACGCTGTGGGTTATCATCCTAAGCAATTTGATTTTACACTTAACTCACCGGGCGTTATTGCGGTTCCTATAGTTCTTTCTGCACTATCCCGGGAAGACAAATTGAATGAAGAGCTGGATTCACTTATTGAGAAAGCGAAACGTCTTGATACAGTTAGAACGCGTTTGAACGAAGCTTTTGAATCTCATGGTGATACTCTTCTGCAAATTCCTGCATATCGAACCATACTAATCGAACTTCTTACTGATCTCGGACTTGAGCCTGAGAGCTGGATTGCTGAGGCAACAAAGAAACGAGGTATGATGAAGCGTCTTCTTAAGCGAGATGAGAGGCAGGAAAGGATTAGAAGAGATATCCTGCGTCTTGCTGAGGAGTCTAAGCAAACTGGTGGAATCATGCTCCTTTCTGAACTTCTAGTGCGGCTAGATGATAGGGGTTGGGAGACTGCCATTGAAGATATTGAGGGTTTGTTGAAAGACATGATTAAGGAAGGTCTTCTGGAAGGTATTACTAATCTTGAGCATGGCACTAGATTGGTGAAGTTTATTCCTGTGGCTCTAACCGATGACCCTCAAAGAATCTTGGCACTAGCGTCGCGAAATGATGGGCGATTGACAATCGAGGAATCTGTTATCGAGCTTGGATGGACTGAAGAACGAGTACGAAATGCACTTGATCTCCTTCTTGCAAATGGCGTTGCTAAGATACAGAGGAGTTTCTCTCGCAGCACTCAATATTGGTTCCCTGGCTTGAAGGGTAGAAAGAATTAAGATTAGGTCTGGATTGTGCATTCCTAACGTTTGGTTATTTTGGGGTATTATTAGTGAATCGACTATCACATCTTATGTTTGGATTCTCATTGTTTGTAGCTCTTTACTCCCTTATCTATGCCTTCTCTGTATGGCAATCTGATATTGGAACACTAAGCGAATTCGCCTTCTATTATATTGCAGGTGGTTTCGCTCTAAGTTTTGTTGCCACTCCTCTCCTATATTGGAGAGCACCTCATAAGGATGCGAGTGATCGAACTACAAGTAATAGAGGT
>JARGGA010000310.1 GCA_029210805.1 Candidatus Thorarchaeota archaeon | reverse complement strand
AGTACTCACGATCTCTCTTCAAGGAGGTGAGATCATGTGATTTGCAATTCTACTGACTAGTCATAAAATCGTTAACCACAATATATCATGATAATATCGTTAAGAAATACTACTGAACTCTAGTCAACGAATTCTTATCTTTCATCATTCTACAGTGACGTAACAATATGTATAATCTAGTGATATCTCAAAAGTTCTATCATGAAGAGATTCAACAAATGTAAGATGTTACTGGCTATTGTTAATCCTAGTTCAAATCAGAGTAAGTAACAGGAATCTCGATGACGAATCTCAAACCCTGACGATAATCGTTTGGTACCTGATTTTCTACAAAGACAAAGCTCAACCATTTATGAGATTGAGGTAACTCCTCTATGTGAATTCTGTTTTAGCTACTTCCCTGAGAGATTGTATCACTTTACGAATCTGTGGGCTTGCAATACTGTATAACTTCCGAACGCCATCTCGTCGAACCTTTAAAATTCCCGCCCTGGTTAATTGTGTAAGATAAGCTGATACTGTCGATTGTGAAAGACCAATTTGAGGAAAAATATCGCATTGACATTGTTCGTTCTGAGCTAGGAAGTCAACAATCTTCAACCTTTCAACATTACTAAGAGCTTTATGGAAATTGACTCTCCATTCTATTTGCTTTTCGTTTGTCATTTAAACACTTCACCCTCTTCGATGTATGCTGTATGAAACGCGATTCACAATTCTTCCTCATTGATATCTTGAAGGCTACAGAAGCAATCGAGAGCTTTGTAGATGGTTTTAGCTATCAAAGTTTTGTTGATGATGACAAGACATCGAGTGCATTTCGCAGATTTAATGTACTCTCACTAAGCTTTGTGTCAAGCTCTCTTAAGGTACTAAATGCCTGTTGAAACTCACCATTACCTGCCTCATTTTGCAGTGGCGCTTCACCAACAGATTCCACAAGTTCTGGATACTCTACATCATAATCATATGTGACAAATCTTTTGACCATAATAATGAAATGCTGCTCATCACCATAATCGTAGAGGAATAGCATCTTCTTGCCACTATATCGAAGATTTCTCCCACAGGCGTCTTTCTCACGCTCTTACCGACTTCGTAGGGAAACAAATTCACCAACTGGTCATCTTCGATGTCTTTAAACACCTCATGGTGCTCTCCTGGGTGTACTAGACTCTGGTGCTAACTTTGTGCAACTAACAATGAACGGCAAATTATATCTGTACGTTAAATGAGCTGAACACGACAATGTCAAGAAAATTGGAAGAAACACAACCTCACACATTGAAAGAACTTTTGGAAAATTATACTGTTTCAACTCTTAGAGCACTAGCTGATTGTTTGACTTTCAATCCTCCCAGTCGTAAGTCTGAGCTTGTTTCTTTATTTGAAGAGAACATGATAAATCCTGAGAACTTACAACAGCTCTGGAAAAGGCTCAACAATCAACAACAGGCAGCTGTTGCGGAGGTAGTTCACTCGTCATCTTTGCAATTGGATATGAGTGCCTATTTAGCCAAATATGGTAGAAGTCCAGACTGGGGTCCAGTAGATTCCTATGGTTCTTTGAAGAAGCATTCTCTGCTCTGGCTCTTCATCTATCCAATAGATGGGAATGGTGATAGGCTCCCCCATTATGCAATCATGCCCTGTGACCTGAAAAAACAGCTGAGAGAGGTTGTATCCCCACCTCGTGCCTTGGAGTTGCACACTGTGGACAAACCTCCTGACACGGTGGTTCATAAGAATTATGAGCACGATACAAATGGTGAGGAGTTGAAGAAAACTTTAGAGATTCCTATAATATTGCGCATGACCGAACATGATGCATTGCATGACATTCATGCAGTCCTCCGGTTGATAGATACCGGCAAGGTCCGTGTGAGTGCCAAGTCGAAGAAGGCGACCACTGCTGTAATGAGAACGGTTGGTACAGTACTACAAAGAGGCGACTTCTATCAAGCAGATGAGCAGTCCAACGATTGGATAACTGCTCCAGGATCAATCAAGACCTTCGCTTGGCCTCTGATTGTGCAGGCTGCAGGCTTGGCAATCATCTCGGGGACCAAGCTCGAACTGACGAGAGAGGGTAAGAAGGCACTGACAGCACCGGCACATCAGATAATTCAAAGGGCTTGGACAAGTTGGTTGAAGACCAAATTATTAGATGAACTGAATCGTGTGCATACGATAAAGGGTCAAACCGGAAAAGGAAAACGGATGATGACCTTGGCAAGTGGTAGACGTGCCATCATCAAGGAGACATTATGCGCTTGTCCGACCCACAGATGGTTTGCTTTTGACGAGTTCTCACGCTTCATGCGTGCCCTTGGACACAGGTTCAGTGTCACTCGTGCTCTCTCGACGCTCTACATCCAAGATTCGTACTATGGGAATCTGTTGTCTCTCGAAGGTGCTGAATGGGACATCGTACAGAAGCGGTATATGCTAGTCTTTCTCTTCGAGTATGCGGCCACAATGGGACTAATTGATGTGGCCTATATTCATCCCTCTGAAGCACGTGATGACTATCATGATGTCTGGATACTTGAGGACCTGGACTGTCTTAGCAGGTATGATGGGCTCCTTTGGATCCGTATCAATGGCTTAGGTGCTTGGTGTCTGGGACTGACTGAGGAATACGTTCCCACACCATTCGAGGAGCGAAAGGCACTCAAGGTGCTCCCCAACTTGGAAGTAGTGGTAGTCGAGCCTCTTCCTGCTGGAGATGTACTCTTTTTGGAACTGTTTGCAGAGCAGACCTCTGATTATGTCTGGAATATAGAACGCACGAAGCTGCTTGAAGCTCTAGAAAAGGGTCATTCGGTTGATGAGATTTTGTCCTTTCTGGAAACGAACTCAAGCAGTGTTCTACCACATTCAGTTTTGGAACTCATCAGACAGATGGGTGAACGAGTATCGCAACTTGTGGACCTTGGCTCTGCACGGTTGATCGAGGTAAAGGATGCTGTGATGGCTCAACTTCTTGTAAATGACAGCCGTCTGAAGTCCTTATGTATGCTGGCTGGTGAACAACACATTGTAGTCCTAGCAGGTTCTGAAAAAGCTTTTAGACGTGTTCTGCGCGAACTAGGATATGGCCTGTCATTTGGACATAGAGGCTCATAGCGTTTCTATATGTATGCTTTGCTATTTTATTGACGTCATTGGTAGGACCTTCAAAGACTATAAAGTCAGCAAGATCTGTGATTTCCGGTGCGGTATTGTCCACTTAAACGATATACACGCGATACAGGTTCTTGAGAATAAACAGAATGCCATTAGTGAAATCCCGTTAGGAGAGTGCGCGGTATGAAAAGCCGCAGTAACTCTCTAACGACCAATAGTTCTCCTCAAGAGGTCGTGCAGGCGTTCAAGAACTTCTGCAAACGCCGGTCGAAGAAGGCGATGAGTCAAAAGACTCTCGACAGGTATGAACAGGTAATCGATGTCCTATTCAGGAAGTATGGTCTCCAGTTGGACACCGTTGACCTTCGAGACCTCGAGAGAGTTGTGACTGAGAGAGCTCAAGTGTTGGCTCCTGCAACATTCAATACTGAGATGGCGGTCCTTCGTCGTTGGTGTGAGTTTCACCATCTTGACCCTAGAGATAGAGAGATTCGGGATGTTCTACAATTCAAGAAGGCAACTCCCACTCGACAGATTACTGACTCAGATATACTCACTCCAGACGATGTGATTTCCTTGATTCAGCATCTCAGAACTCCAGCATAGAAGGCTTTGATTGCTACCATGTGGGATACTGGATGTAGGATTGGTGAGATTTGCGGTCTTGATTATGAAGACGTGACTAGAGATGAACATGGATTTGTGTTGCACATCAGACATTCCAAGACCATGAAACGAAAACTCAGGCTCATCACACTTGAAATCGGGTTGAAGTATTTCACACCTTATTATGTACAACATCAAGGGAGAGGACCATTATTTCAGACATCTTCAGGGACTCGAATAACACCAGATGTTGTTAGGAAAATTCTCTCACAGGCAAAGATTGGAAAACACCTCAGCAAGAAGGTATGGCCAACACTCTTCAGAAAATCAGCTTCAACCTACTGGAAGAAGACAGGTAGGCTGCCAGATCCCGCAATCCGACAGAGGTTGGGGCATAGCAAGAATAGTCGAACCTTTGAGCAATGGTATCTTCAATATGGCGATGATTCGCAAAAGGTAGCTGAACTTGCAGCGCTAGGAAAATACACTGAAGTCCCTGTTAGGATTGAGCTAAACAAGTGTTGGAGATGCGGAATGGATATACCACCTACTGAAGATAGATGTATGAA
>JARGGA010000309.1 GCA_029210805.1 Candidatus Thorarchaeota archaeon | reverse complement strand
CAACCACTTCAGATATTATTCCTCAGGCACCAACCCTGGTTGTAGAGAATCAAGAAGTACCCAGCCTTCTCTCCTCATATCAAAAAATGGTTGAATGGGAAGGTCAGGTTAAGATTGCTCTCAAAGGGAAAGTTGAGGAGCTGGTTGATGATGTTGAAAAAGCGGTTGATGCAGCTGCAGATACAGGAATCACCGATATAAAAGCTGTCAAAGATTTCGTTAAGACATCCAAAGATGAAATCAGCAAGAACGATCTTGATGCAATGGTAAACATCTATGTTAAAGCGAATAACATGGACGGATCTCACAAGGCTGCTGTGAAAACAATAATCAAGGACTACCTAGCACGTTTCAATGAGCTAGCTACTTCAGCGGATAGAGTGCTCGATTACGCCCAGTTGAGTAAGAAAGCTCCAAAGATTGATGAGTTGGAAGGTGGAGGAATTGTTTACCTTCTTCAGTCATTGCAAAGTTTGAGAACAGCTGTTGAGAGTGGAGTTGCCACTTTCAGAGATGCTTGTGAACAAGAGATAGATGCTATTATTCAGGATCTCCAAACAATCAAGCCAGCATATGCAGAGATATTCATGCCAATTATTGTAGACCTCGACGAAGGTTCTGAGAAGATCAAGAAATTGAATGAATTTGCAGAAATTCGCTCCGAGATGCGTACAATCAAGGAAACTATCCTTGCAAGAGCGGATGAGGCACTTGAGAATCTTAGATACCGACTCGGAGTTAAAATTAGACTTGCTGCTGCCAAATTGATGGGTGCAGGCGCAGAGATACCCGATGAAGTTCAGGATGCGATATCTGAACTGAATAGCGTTGGTGTAGCTGCCGAAACTGTGTTCAGCCTTCCTGCTATCGCAAGAAAAATGATTGAACTATACGAAAAGAAAATTACAGGGAAAGTGATCGAGTCACTACAGGGAGAAGCAAAACGGCTTCATGACTCATTCGAAAAGGCAGCATCAATAGGTGTTCCCTTAGATTCGGAATTAAAGCTGTTGAAGAAATTGATCGATAAACCTCCCGCTGAACTTGAGGATGCCGCTGACGCATTTGACCAATTAGCAGGACTTACAACCTCTAAGGATATACAAGAAAGAGTTCGTACAAGAGGCAATGATGCTTATCGACAAATCAACGGAGCAATCTCAGTGTTTGAAGATAAGGAAATGCCAGAATTTGTAGAACGGCTGAAAACCCTTCTTGAACAGGTTCCAGCTTCCCTCCAAGAAGAATCAAAGTATATTGCAGAACCTCTTGAAGTGTGTCTAACACTTGCAAATGTGCAAGGCGAGATGTTGGGTGTAATCAAGAGTATTGCGTCCAAGGATTCAGCGAATCATGATAAGGAGATTCGTCAGAGAAGCAACTATTACTCGACCATTGAAAGAGTATTCGAAACCCACCCGAAGGATTTCAGCAAAATCATCTTTGATCTAACCAAGATAAACAAGCTTGCTAAAGATCTAGAGGACGCAGAGCAGCTTGATGCTGCCCTTGAGTATTTCAATGAACTCAGCTCTATGAGAATAGAATGGGTTGACAAAGCAAAGAAGATGGATGATTGGCATAAGTCAATGAAAATGTTCATGGCGGGATTCAGTCCAACAGCAAGTGTAGATGACCGTGAGAAGTTTCTGGACGATGCTGTTCGTAAGATAAAAGAAACCTATAGTAGAGAAGACATAAGCTCATATCTCACTTGGGCAATCAAATTAAGTGCACAGGCACTCGTCGACAAACGACAATAAAACGAGGAGATATTGCAAATGAGTAGACTCGGAGAAGAAGAAACGAAAGCGGCTGAAGTTTTCGCCATTGGTGTCGGAGAGTGTGGCTCCAATATAGTTGGTTCATACCTCAAGGCAAGTGCGGACAAGAAATTGCCCTCACGTGTTAGAGGATACCTCCTGATGAATACAGATAGAGCTGACCTTACTAAGGTACGTTCAAAGTATGATATTCCAAAAGAGCACACTATGCTGTACGGTGCAAGCGAAATCGGTGTTGGTGGTCGTTTCATGGATGGCTATAATGCTGTCCTAGAATCCAAAGACATCATCTTTGACCAGCTTGGTAATCTTGGTTTTGAAGGAGTTTCCGGGTTCTGTGTCTTCACAAGCCTCGGAGGTGGTACTGGATGTGGGGGAACTCCCGCCATTATTGAACTTCTGAAACAGAGATTCCAAGAGGAAGAGGGCCGTAGAATCTTCGTGTACGTTATTGGTATTCTGCCTTTCGAAGGACAATCAAGCGAAGCCCTAAACTCAATTTGGGCTGTTTCACGGTTACTAAGAGCGCAACTCCAAGAGAGAGGTGCGGACCTTACAATTCTACTTAGCAATAGAACCATGCTGAAGCGTATTCTACAATCAAGAGGGTCCGATAGTGTGGACTATCTACAACGTGAATTAGATGTGGATATTGCAGACATTGGTTCAATTGAGAAGATGGTACCTTCAACTCTGGATGAAGGTGGAGAACTTGAGTCACGAACGGAACAGGCATTTGTTGAGCTCGTGAACCCACTAGCCTTAGATGTTGTTGAGGCTATGCTTTCACCAGGTGTGTACGAGCCGCATAAAGATGTCTTTCCCACAACAGATCTTGCAGATTATGCAAGAAAACTGGACCCTGTTGTAGTCCCGGCGCTCTACCAAGATGTCGGACTTATTCCTGATGCAGGTAGCATGCCTCGTCAGTTAAAGGCAATGATTGACTATGCAGTTAGAGAAGCGTCATACGCCGATGTAGGTACCGAACCGAATGCTGAATCAGTTTACTATGTTCTATCTGGACCTCGCCATATTGCGAAAGCCGAATATGGGATGCATCTGAAGGAAGCTCTTGACAAGTTCATAGCACCAGGAGCTGCCATAACTCCGTGTTACGTCCAATATAACACAAAGGACCCCAAGACCAATCTGCTTTTGTTGTTAGGACTACCTAAGATTCCGGAACTTGTCCAAATCATCAATGAAGCAACTCAACTGGTCAACCTTCACAGCGGAGCATCACCACTCAAGCAGAGTTGGTTCATGCGCTCAAAAGGTGTGCAAAGAAAGGAGCTTGTTGACGCCATCGCAGACTTTAGAGAGTTATTCTCATACTATATGACTCCTGGGTCAAGCGGAGATATGGACCAAGGGATGTGAGGTCATGTCTGAATCTTTCAAGACAGAGGACTTGGTTGATAGGCTCCTTCTCATTGTGGCTCTGAATTCAACGCTAGTCCACTTTTTGATTAGCTCCCAGGTTGAGGGCTATGTTGATCCAGATAGAGTAGACTCCCTAGCTCAAGGTCTTATCAAAACCCGGTCATGGATCGAGGAAGCAACTACCGCAGAGGGGATTCCTGATTCGACAACAAATATACTCAGTCTCATTGTAAAGAGACTCACTCAAATTGAAAGCATTCTTCCTAAACTCTCTGAGAAGGCAAAACAGGCTGAAAAAAGTGGCTCGCCTGCTGCGGAGATTCTTTCGCTCCTCGAAGGAGAGAGCAAGGCCACAACGCCTAGAACTACAACAGCAACCTCTAGTGGATTGACAAGTCAGGGCGGAGATCCCAGCATTGTTCCTCTTGTTACGGACGAACCTGAAGTTCCAACTGAGCCTTTCAAAAAGGTCGACATGGAGAATGATGAATGGGGCATAATAGGTCAAACACAGAGGCTCATCGAACAATACAGTAAACGATGCCATGTTCTCCTGCCAACTTTCTGGTCAGAGGTCATTAGAGAGATACACAAGTATCAATCACACTCTCAATATATCGGAGATGTGATTGAAATCCCATCAAAGGTTCTTGCAAAAACTGTAAAGGGGCTACTTACTGAAGCTCCTGGAGCCAGACTTCTACAAGACCTTTCAAAGAGGCGAGCGCAGGAAACCTATTTGGATGCTTCAGAAGCTGAAAGAATTCAAAGGGCTGTGGCAAAGTATTTCCAAGGCCTTGAAGGTGTACTAACAGAGAATTTACCAGACGGAAAAGAAAAGATAGCAGAAGCTAAGGGAGCATTTGATGGCTTCGGATGGGGCGGTCCAGAACTCGAGAAGCGTTTGATTAAGAGAATCAACCAGCAGAGTGAGGAAGCAATACAAGACGCAGAGGCTTCAACAGACCCTGCGCGAGCAGCAATCTATTCCGAACTTGCGAAGTTGCTATGCAAACTCCAACATGCCATTCTCGCAGAACCCAGACTAAGGCAGATACTGGCTGATATCAAGCCATAGGTTTTCCTAAGAATGAGGAGACAGGCGTATCTCATATAAGGGATAAATTTCTCTCCCGAATAT
>JARGGA010000308.1 GCA_029210805.1 Candidatus Thorarchaeota archaeon | reverse complement strand
GTATAGGTTTCGGGAAACGGTAACGTCTGGTCCATCTTCTTCCTGAATCCACGTATCAGTCGTGCCATCCATCGCTCATCCACATCGAATTTGCGTGCCATTGCACTGAGCACATGCTTCTGGGTTTCATTGAAGAACAGGAACGAGGGGGCAGCATTCGAGAACTCCTTCAGTAACAAACTCTTGAACTGAATGATTTTGTCCACAGTTTTCATAGTAGCCTCACATGCATTGGCTAGAATATACATGTAGGAGTGTGCCAAATTCTCACTTGTCTTTGTTGCCCTCTGCAGAGCTATGGACCCATTCTTGCCTCCAGCTACTATCTTCCCTGTTCTATATTGTCTGAATGCCATTGAGGCCAGACGTTGCACTTGGAGTATAGACCGCTCGCATAGGCTTTGAACAATTTGAGATGCAGCGCGTTCATCTGAAAGCGGACAAGTAGGAAGCGCGCTCCAACTTGTTCGATAGGCCTTCACTGGCGCATTCTTGGGAACTGATTGTTTTATGGGGCTGGTTTCTTTTGCTAGTTGTTGTTGATCGCTATTGTCAGTTGATGATGTGGTGGTGACACGATTGTAGGTCTGTTGTTTTTCAGTCATTTCTTGCGTCACCCTTTTTGCTGTTTTCAGAATATTTGTCAGGCACCATCTTGTGGGTGTCTTGGGGTATTATGCTACACGCTAATAGATGAGGTTTGTAGTGAACTGATCGGTAATCCATAACGATTGCGTTTTGCAATCTTTGTTTCTGTCACGATGGACTGTTCTGGCGGAAAATGACAGGAACGGATAGTTTTTTTGCATTCCAGAAACGCTCGGTTAGTTGAAGGAATTGTCATGAAATCATCAATGAGCAACGTAGACATCAGGATAATATTGCCCGAATTGAAAGAAACCGCAGAAGGGGCATTCATCAAGAACATCTATCAGTATGGGGATGTCTTTGTGCTCAAGCTGTATCAGCCAACCAAAGGCAACTCACAACTCCTGATACAGCCAGGGTCACGATCACATCTAACGGAGTTTCGTCGCGTTGCTCCACGAGTTCCTTCAAAGTTCTGTACAACCCTTCGAAAGTATCTTCGCGATAGAAGGATACTCTCCATAAAACAACACGATCTGGACCGGATCATTATCTTCGAGGTAGGAGATGAAGAGAGTTCCCACAAGCTTGTAGCGGAGCTTTTCGGAAATGGAAACCTCCTACTGTTGGATCCCACTGACATGATCTTTGTTGCCAAGCATTACAAGAGGATGCGTGACCGGGATGTGATTCCTAGGGCACAGTATGTGTTCCCACCTCAGAGGGGGGTAGACGTGCTTACAGCTGAGGACTATAAACTAAGAGAATTACTGGTTGATTCAGAAGCTAATATGGTCCGAACATTATCGTCACGACTCAATCTCGATTCACAGAGCTGCGAGGAGATATGTGCACTTGCTGGAATTGCATCCAGTAGAAAGGCGGATAGTCTTACCGAACAAGATATGGATGATTTAGAAGCTGGACTACAGAAGTTTGTTCAAAAGGTCAAGGAAGGTGTGACTAATCCATGTATCTTGGAGGATTTCAATCCTGAAGAGGATGATGATGAGTATGAACCTGAACTTGTATCCTTCGCGCCTTTCGAATTCGAGATGTTTCATGAATTGACTAGTAAATGCTATGACAGTTTCAGTCAAGCGATTGATGAGTTCTTTGGAGTATCCGAAACTGAACAGGAAGACGAAGTCGAACAGAGCACATTCACCAAAGAACAAATGAAATTGCAGAAGATAATTGAGAAACAAGAAGAGGGTATATCGATACTGGCTGAAAAAGCAGAGAAGGAGCGCGTGAAGGGTGATCTGATATACAATCAATTTCAGACGGTACAGGAAGTACTTGAAACAGTTAGTGGTGCGAGGACGAGTGGCCGGCCATGGTCCGATATTATGAAAATCATCGAAGAAGGAAAAGCAAAAGAAAATGCAACCGCGTTAATGATTGAGAGAATTATTCCATCTCAAGCAGAGATTGTTGTCAATCTACAGGACATGCAGGTTTCACTGGATATCAGATTGAATGCACAAGATAATGCATCCAAATCCTATGACGTTGCCAAGAAATCCCGGGCGAAAATCAAAGGAGCCGAAGCACAGATTGCCAAAACTCGAGAAAAATTAGACAAACTAGAAGCTAGTTTTGTTGAGCCAACAGCAAAGAAGACCCCTATCAAGTATAGGCAAAAGCGTTGGTACGAGAAATTCAGATGGTTCTATTCGACAGAGGGATTCCTTGTTCTTGGAGGTAGAGATGCTAAGACCAATGAGCAACTAGCCAAGAGGCAAATGAATGCAAATGATGTGTTTCTGCATGCATCGGTACATGGAGCCCCCTATGTGGTAGTCAAGGTCCCTGATAAGGAACCAGGGCAAGTTACGCTTGAGGAAGCAGCTCAATTCGCAGTCACCTTCTCAAGAGCCTGGCAGGATGGATTCTCTGGTGGAGATGCATATTGGTTGTCCCCAGAGCAAGTAAGCTTTACACCACCTTCGGGAGAATATCTCCCCTCTGGCTCCGTCATGATGTATGGTACAAAGAACTACATCAGAAATGTACCAATCAATCTAGGAGTGGGACTGATTATTGAGGATGATCAGGCAATCCCGATGTCAGGACCAATTGCTTCAGTAGAAGCCAAATGTGATGTGTTTGTAAAAGTAAAGCCAGCAGAGGAAAAGAAGGGACAACTGGTAAAGGATATTTCAGCCGCTCTAAAGCGACTCTTACCTGAAGAGCAGAGATACCTAGTAGACCAAATGCAGCAAGAGGACATAATGCGAGTTCTCCCACCGGGTGGAGGAAAAGTGGTGGATTAGGCCTTTAATTTTCTAAAATAACCTACAGACACATTGTACGAGTTCTTAACCAACCTTGAGAACAAAAAGAGGAGTAACAAAATGGACTCATAAAACGGGTCAGAATTTTTATACTCAAGGCGAAAAACAATGGGTCGATCCAAGGGTGTAATAATCTCGGTGAAAGTTCCCATTAATTGGGAAATTATGACTGAGAGAACTAAGCAAAGGCTTAGAGAGGCCCTTGGACGAGATACTAGAGTGATTCATGCATTTCTTAGAATCATTGAACAACATGAAGACGAGTTGCTAATAGGTAAGAACAAGAATAGAATTGATAGCAGCAAGCTGGACCAGTTGACCATGACCTCTCTCAAGGTCAAGTCTGGATTCAAGCAGAGACCAAACGTTCCGCATGATTTCAAGACTCGGTTTCCCCGGATTTCTCAGAACGAACTCCAAGAATGTAGGCAGACAGCTGTTGCTCTCTTTGAGAGTTATCGCGCTCTGAAAGGGATGAAAGGACGATTTGCTTCACGGCCGACATCAATCAACTGCAGCAGACGAATACCAAGATGGATATTCACACAGAGGTTCCAACTCTATGAGAAGAAAACGTCCATTTCTCGATGGTGGTTGGATGTTCGAGATTCTCTTGATTCTGTTCATGAAGGACGAGTACATCATGATAGGCTGAACATACCCCTCAAGATGTCACCATATCATCTGAATCAAATCAACAAAGGTGAGATAAAGGCACTACAAATTTTTACTGATAGAAAAAGAAAATGGTGGGCATCCATTGCTGTTCGAATTCATACAACTGGCATTCTCAAATCTGATTTTCCAGTAGCAATACTTGGAATAGATCTTGGTATTGAGAAAGCAGGCTGTTCGACCCTTCTCACTCCGGAGAAGGTCCGAGAAACCCGATTCTTTGTTCAAAAAGATAAGGTAATCAATCTCCTAAAGTACGATAATCTCGTGGCAGATTTACAGAGAGAATTGCACCTAAGGAGGGTAGCTGGATTGGACTCCGACGAGGTTTCAAGAAGACTTCGTCGAATAAGATCCAAGAGAGAGAGAGTATTGCACGAGAGTATGATAGGGTTCTTGTTCGGCAGTTACTTGACTATATCTCGGAATTATCCAAGAAATATACACTCTATGTTGCTATTGGTCGTCTAAAGAATATACGAATGCGCGCGAAGCGAGAAAACTACCATGGGCGAAGGTTCAGGGGAATGATTCATTCATGGGCTTTCGCAAGAATAACCAACAGTCTGAAACATGGACTGGCTCAGCTTGGATGGATAGTTGATGGAAAGGATGCTCGATTTCGAGCTGTTCCTGAAGCGTGGACCTCCATCATGTGTTGGAAGTGTGGATGTAAAGGAGCGAGACCCAAGCAGAACTACTTCCACTGTCCATCATGTGGACTAAAGACCAATGCTGACAGGAATGGTAGTACCAATATCGCAGCACGCATGCTCAC
>JARGGA010000307.1 GCA_029210805.1 Candidatus Thorarchaeota archaeon | reverse complement strand
AAACCAATCAATTTCAGTTTCAGAATTCCACGTTTTGCTTGCAAGTTCGGGATGCACATCTGCTTTTCCAATCGTAGCTAGTACAGAGAGTAGAAGATATGTTGGCTTTACTGAAACAGAATCACAGAGGTCAAGATTCAGATTGGATTCGTAGAATCTAGCTGTTTCCAACTCCTCATCTGAGCCCGGTGTGACTAAGATTTGAGAAACGGTTCGTGTCCGAACATTCTGGACTAATTCACGGACAAGTGCTTCATCCGGAACAGGACGACCAAGAATCAACATAACAGCATCAGCTTCATCCAATGCAATACGGATATCATTTTTGGCAGCATCATTTATCGAAACACGAGCTACTCTTACATTATAAGGACCTATGAAAACAGGCATAGAAACTTCTTGCTCTTTGGCAGATAGGTAACCAAGAAGATTCTCCAATGCACTTCCTGAACTGTTTCTATCATCGGACGGGGAGTCTGCAATAAAATGAATAGCAACATCCTCTCTTAGAATCCGTCCTGCATAGATTGGAAATGACTTGCTTGCAACACGAGCACCCTCATTCTGGATAACTATGCCAAAGACCATCGCAAGCTTCGAGAATTTCTCAATGCTTGAATCAGATATAATCTGTCCATCACAAACGCCAATTAGTAGAATATTTTCAAAAATAGTGTGCAGGCATATTCCTTCGTCATCCAAAGAGACAACCATTCCGTCTTCGTATGAGCCTTCTTGGAGGAGAGAGAAGTAGTGTTCTACGATTTTCTGAATAAATTCATCTGAGGGATCATCGCCAATGAAAGATACTGATGACCACTTCTTTGCTGCGATGAGGTCATACAGAATCGCCTTTATTATCATCAGTCTATCTCCTCAGAGAACAGCGTGTTTTTGAAGGTCAAAAATACTACTTCAACCTTACCCAGATTGATTCATCACGAGGTCTCTAAAAGGAATCTGATTTCGTATATACTGCTGATAGGAACTTGTTATCCATGTATTATCATAGTCGATTGTGTGCATACCCCCGCCAGAAGGAATGGATGGCAAGTCTCCAATTGCATCTTGAACGATAATGGGATTTGCTAAATCAGAGGTGTCTAGGCCAGGTTCAATACCGTTCTTCTTGCGACCGACCATTGAGAAGAGAGGTGTGGGAGGACCCACCAAACCATCCGACCTAGATGCATGGATGAAAACACGTCTACGTCGTTGAGGTACTCCATATTGCTCCGCATTGAGTTGGAACCATTCACTTCTATAGCCCAATGATTCAAGATTCTCTTGGATGGCAAGAAGAGTTTTGCCATTTTTTTGAATACGTAAGCCAACTACGTTCTCAATGAGAACATGTTCTGGCTGTAAATGCTTCACAATTCGGAGCATCGAAAAGACCAGTTGGTTTCTTGGATCAGCGATACTCCACTTTCCAGCAGTTGAAAATCCCTGACAAGGAGGACCTCCAGCAAGAAGGCCAAGAGACCGACCCCGTAGTTCATTTTCAATTCGCTCAATGAAACTCTCGAATTGAATCGGATTTGAAAAATCAACATCAAGAACTATTGTATCTGGGTGATTTTCGGAATATGTTTGACGCATATGAGTGTTAATGTCAGCTGCGGCAAGAATCTTGTGGTTGGAATCTTGAAGTCCAAGAGACAATCCCCCTGCTCCAGCAAAAACGTCAATTGTAAGGCTTTTCTTGAAAAGCAAACCAATTGCTCTTGCAAGAAGGGGAGGAACAGCATTCCCAATCTGCTTGTAGATTGATGTATTGCTTCCTTTGAAACGATACCAGTCAGGAAACGATTGTAGTCGTGCAGCCTCTCTGAATGAAATTAATCGGTCCTGTATTGGATGAATGAAAGTGCCATTGCCAGGTCTATTGAAATAGGTATTAATAGTGTAGCTAGGTAGGGATGGATTGAGTCGACCATAATAGGTGGTTCTCCCTCCACTCGCTCGAATCTTCATAACACGCGCAGATTGATTAGCGACAGATAGGGGAATATCCTGCCAATTTCCTCCTTGTGGAATCGATTGTATCATTTGCAAATCCAGCTTACTTAGTTTTGCTGAAACGTGGTTGTATAGGAATGAGTCATGCAAGGCGCTTTGTGCGAATTTGCTTACCGTCATGAGATTACTTGCCTTTTGATTTGGCCCTATGAAAACCTTGTCTCAAAGACTATCAACTATTTCATCAATGCTTGAGGTAGTGCGATTTCTCCTCTTCATCACTCTGCGAACCTCATTTTTTGATAGACCATAAAGACGGAACACCAGCGATTCAAGTCTTGGATTCAACTCTGTTAACGGGCGTTTAATTTGCTTAACTTCCTTGGATATCTCGCTAACAAGATTGGCGTTGTTATCATCAAGAGGATTCACAATTGGGAGAAGCGCAATCTCTCTATTCGATACATGATTATTGGTACTAGATACTGAGAATCTCCAGTTGAGAAGCTCGGAATTCAATATGCCTAGAAGGTAGGCAAGGAGCTGTGGTTCATATCCGATTTCAAGTGCAATGTAGTTGCAGGAATTCGCCAAGACAGACCCAGATTCGATTCTACAGAATTTGAGTCGCCATTGATTCACCTGATTGGAAACTTGTTGGCAAGCAATTCGTTCCTGGTTGATGTGAGCTAATCGCCTAGAATTTTTTTTGGCAAACCGGAAGGATTGAATATCAACATACTGTCGTTGATGACGTTTGGATTTTGGTAATTTATGATACCGTCCAATTTCCGAGCCGCGGATGAGCTTCACAGTTCCTTTGTTTGGTTCCATATGCTTCTTGTCGAATGTAAGATCAAACTCACCTCTGCGATTATACATCCAGCTGAATGTCGAGAGGGGAGGATGTGAATGCATTCTTTTCAAGATCAACCAATCATTGGATTCAATCCGCGGAACTACGAATGATTGTCCGAAAGTCTGCAATACATCATCTAGAGCCAACTTGTATCCAAGATTTGATTGAGCGGATTGGATTGATTCAAGGTCATGCAGGAAAGTGAAGTTCTCGCTTCGGCCGCCCTTCTGTAACGCAGCTATACAAACAGCTTGCGTAACTCCAGGAAACAATCGAGCTGACTCTGTAAACGAGTCAATGGTATCAAGTGTGTTCTCTGTTAAAAGGTGTTCTCGCATTATTCGAGAGGAGTAATCTCCCAGCAATGTTGAAGGAACTATGAAGCCAATTCTACCTCCCATCTTCGCAGTCTGTAGAGCTCGCTCGATGAATAATTGATAGGTATTGATGGAACTAGATGTACTATGATTAAATTCTCCAGACTTTCTATAATATTCAACATCTTCTGCTATTAGTGTCTTGTAAGTGTCGAACTCCTTCAAGTTTATCTCGGAATGACCGGCACGTAGATTCTCTCTCATAAACTCCGAGAGATTGGGCTTGAGTCGCTCATATGGTGGGTTGAACAACACAAAATCAAAACCACCATCATTCAAAGCAGTTCGAAATTCATTAGGCCATTCAAATGGATGCCTTGCAGGTCCAGATTTGAAGAAGTGATTGTGGTCTTTTGTTCCTGACATTCCTTGGAGACTGATAATTGAATTCCCATCCCGCAATTGAGCAGCATATTTTCTTGCTTTACGAGATGTCACTGAAGCAGTAGAGATATACCTCAAACATACATCTGCTATTTCCAGTGAAGCTGGATCTAGATCTACACCATGCAAGTTCTGGACGAGGGATGCCAATAACTGATCGAAGGATTTTGATGATTCAGATTTACTGCGTTCAAGAAATTCTTGCATTGTGTTTCGTACGATTTCAAATGCACATATCAAGAAAATTCCAGGACCGCAGCAGGGATCCAGAAAACGCATCTTCAAAATTTGGGATATGGCGGAATCAGCGTCACCTTCGGATTCTGAAATCACGCTATCTAAAACAGGACCAATGGTTCGTTTGGAAATGAATAGGGCGATATCAGCAGGAGTATAGAAAGCCCCCATCAAACGTTTTACACTGAATCCTCTTGGAGGAAGTGTATGAGAACCTATACTATGAATTGACCCAAGAACATCCACTGCTCTGTGCGAATTCAAATTATGCATCGTTTCGAGGGTTGATATTTTCGTTAGTCTATGAAAGCACTCTGAAGCTAACGTCTTAATCGATTCTGAATCAGCATGATTTCTGTATCCCGTTGGAGATATGGCCGTGAAAACTAAATCATCAGTATCCGAAAGCGTCTTTCCTCTCCAAGCATCATAGGTTCTGTTTAGAGAAAGAATCCGAACAACTTCAGCAACCTCAGCAGAGAGAGTTACGCGTCCCCCAAAAATCTGCAAAACCTGCTTTTTGGT
>JARGGA010000306.1 GCA_029210805.1 Candidatus Thorarchaeota archaeon | reverse complement strand
CGAACGCAGTTCCAACTTTGGAGATCAACATTCGATACTGGTCAAGCGAGAGCTCACTCATTTCTTGTCCGGATACTTTCTGGCTATACATCTGTATAGCTGAAAGGAAACCTCCGAATAGAGCGTCATCCATTTCGAATTTGCTAAGGTTGATTGCAGCTAGAGTTTCGCCAGCGTCGTTCACAATGTAAATACTGTGTATCAATTCATGCACTCCTAGAAGATATCCATCCATTTCTGAGCTTTATCAACAGCACCTTTGATATCTGGTTCTTGAACTACCGCACCTGCAACCACAACAGCCCGGATTGTGAAATCTTGATCTACAAACAGAACGACTGGATGATCGTTGCTACATCGAGCAGAAACTAAAACTTGAACTCGTTTTGCATTGGTTATGGAATCCTCATCGATAACTATTCCTTTAACTTGTCCGTCACATTTTGGACAAGAAACTGCACTTAGTGTTCTATTTGCCAGTTTCAGCACCTCCGAGTATGTCCAAGTTCCCGCACCATGTTCAACCCACTGTGTAGTAGGTAAACACGGACAGATGAATTGCGGTTTATTCGTATATTAAGAATGTTGTTACGAATGTCGCAATATATAACAATCGTTTATTGCGATTACCGCAATAATATTCACTGTGGTGCTTGTGGTTGTGGGGCTCTAACAATCATTGCGCGACTTCAATGCATAACTGCAAGATGGTGAATCTATTAGGAGCAACAGTTATCAACCATTAGTATCCTCCGGACAAAGTCGTTAGATTGGTGAACAAGATGGTAAAAGCCTATGTCCTGATCAAGACCGAGAGTGGGAAGGAGGATTCAGTACTTCGTCAACTTTTGGAACTCTCCGTGACAGAGGAAGCTCACAAGGTCTTTGGCCCGTTTGATATTATTGCAGAAGTTAGAGGACGCGACATGGAAACGCTTGTTGAGATAATTACTCAGAGAATCCGCCCCATTGAGGGGACAACTGACACGCAATCGCTAATAGCTATTGACGTAGAGATAGATATGTCCTCAACAAGTCTGGCAAATTGATAAAATGCCAAAATTAGTTTTCATTCCTTGCTCTGGGTCCGTCCAAATATCAGTTAAAAAGGAGTTAGAGGAAGTCTTGGTATCGGGACCAATCATTTGGAGGCAATTACGATTAAACCCCTCTCACATAAGCCATTTGCAATTATGTTGCAAGATGATAGTGGAGAACTCAACCATGTGAAGCTAGAAGCGTCTCTGGTTAATAGCGATACTGCAGTCATCGTTTTGGACGAATATGATGATACCTGCTGGCTGTGGGTTGGCAGAAATGTGAATATGCCCACAAGAATGCACGCTCTTCGAATGAGTAAGAGTGTTCAAAAAGCAGGATACAATATTGGATCAACAACCATTGGACGCTCGTTGTCTCATTTGGTAGAGATGATGGAAAAAGATGACAGCGATGCGGATGTAGCAACTAACATTGCGCGGTTCAGAGATTTCGTGAGCAGAAAGTGGAGCTTTGATGATGGCGTACTGGCTTATGATCCTAAAGAAGCCACTGCCTATGAGGCACAACCATTGGAGATAACCGATACACGACCTGAGCCGACTCCGACACCTGAACTGAGGAAACCGGTGGAGGTGATTGCAAAAACCGTACCTGAAGAACCAAAGCCAGTTGCAGCAGTAGGTACCGCAAGTATGATTGCGGAGAAAAAAGCAGCATTCTTGCTTTATTCTGCAGTAATGCATGCAGACTTGGTATACACCGAGAGATTCGAACGTGATGGTAACAAAGGTTTGAAAATCGAAGCACCAGGGATAATGGTTATCGAGGTCCTCATGAAGGCCAACGATCTTGTAGTCGAGCCTGCAGAGTTTGGTGACAACGAGCAGGCAGCAGATATCAAAAGGTCCTATGAAACCTGGCTCAAAAGAATCTAACCCCTGAATGTCGTATGCAGAGCATGGAGATTTCTTCCATTGCTCTTGCTCCGATTCTCTATTCTTTTTCAACGTCATAGTATCTATACCAATAAGTATAGCAATTTTTGAATCCAAGTTGTGAATACATGCGTTTTGCAGGTATATTGTCAGTTTCTACCTGAAGATAGGATCTATTTGCGTGATTGTCTTTTCCCCATGACACAAGCGCCTGGCTTACTGAAACACCTGCTTTTTGACGCCGGTATTCTGGGTGCGTTGCAATGCTGTAGAGCCCAATCCAATCTCCGTTCAGTATACCAAGCCCCACACTGGCAATCTCGTCATCAATGATAGATGAAGCAAATACTTTCTTCATAGGAGAACGCGTCATTAATGCTGGGCGAACAGATGGATCTTTGTCTTTATGCTCTGAGCCCAGAATATACGCATTCATCCACTCTTCAGACGGATGAGATTGGAATTCTATCCTGACATCGGTTCTATTTTCTAGTACTTTCTCGACATCGGCGACCTCGATTGCTACTTCCAAGCCATAGTCCCATCCTGAATCAACTAATACATCATCCAGCTCTAAGGGCAGACTGATTTCTGTCATCTGGAATCGAGGTATGATATTTTTTGATTTATAGAAATCAACCACATACTCAATTGATTTCTCAAGACTACACTCTGGAGATTCAATAGGAAGAACACTATTTGCGCGACGGGTAACACCATCATTAGCTCGTAATTGCCAGCCCCCGAAAAACTCAATTTCCCTGGCAAGCCATGATGCGGCACCTACCTGTTCAAGTTCCTTGATTATCTTAGAGTCGGTCAATGCATTGTTGGAATTGAAAACCAACTTATAGAATAATTGAATTGACGCCAGATCTACTCGTACGTCACCTTAATCTAGTACTTGCACACTTTTACAAAGTGGTGCATCTAATGAGTGAGATCCGCTGGAATAGCATGCTTGGTGAGTGGGTAATTGTCACACCGGATAGGGCATCTAGACCCTTTCAGGATGAAGAACGGAAGTGTCCCTTCTGCCCAGATCAGGAAGAAACAGAGGGCGAATGGAAGGTCCTCACTTTGGATAACCGATTCGCCGCGCTTCAACCTGATTCAGGACTAATATATCTAGACCCACCACTTGTAATAGGTGCGCCCGCCCATGGATATTGTAAGGTAATAATTGAATCAAGAAATCACGATGAGCAAATTGAGGATATGAACGCAAACCAATTGAAAAATGTCTATCAGGAGTTCCTCAGGAACTTCGTGGAACTTGATTCTAAGAAAGGAATTGAATATGTATTCCAATTTGAGAACCGCGGCAAAGCTATTGGAGTGAGCCTTGACCACCCCCATGCACAGGTGTACGCAATGCCCTTTGTTCCCCCCCGCATCCAGAGAGAAATGGTGCAATTTAGAAAATACAAACAGGAGAACGGCGAGTGTCTTGTCTGTGAAACCATCGAGAATGAATTCAAGTCCCATGCTCGCATAATCAAAGAAAGCGATAACTTTGTGTCAATAGTACCATATGGCGCAAGATTGCCTTACGAGGTTCATGTGTATCCGAAGAAGCATGTTCCAAGCATTGTTGAGTTAGAAGAGGACCTTGAAGAGTTTGGCATAATACTATCCGATGTGGTCAAGCGATACAAGAAAGTGTTTGATGAGATTGCCTATACAATGGTATTCCACACTAGGCCTTCAAAACTGAAGGACGATCTTTGGCATTTTCATGTCGAGTTCTATCCTCCATGGAGAGACCGTTCACGACTGAAATACCTAGCAGGAGTAGAGTCCGGAACGTGGACATATACAAATGATTCTTCACCTGAGGCGAAGGCAAAGGAACTCAGGGAGGCACTATCTGAATGATTATTCCAGATGGCATGATGGAACAACTTCAGAAGCTAGTTGGACATAGGGATATGAAACCATATCTTTCGAGAGCACCTGGACGTATCGAGGTTCTGGGAAACCACACTGACTATAATTCGGGCCTTGTTCTGGCCGCAACAATTGACAAGTATGTGTGGTCACTTGGTGTACCCAGCGACAATGTAACGCTATACAGCATGGATTTTGAAGAGTATGCTGAATTCACTCCTTCGGAATTCGGTTCATCTATGGGCCTCTCGTGGATGAAGTATGCTCGTGGTGTCTATTGGGCATTCAAACGAAGAAACCATGATGTACGAGGAGTTACAGTAGTAATTCATGGAGATGTTCCAATAGGAGGAGGTTTGAGTTCATCGGCCGCATTTGAAGTATCATTTGCCAATCTTGTGGCAAGAAATAGTAACATCGAGTTGAATGCAAAAGCAACAGCGATGATAGCTTTTGAGGCGGAAAACCTCTACTGTGGCGTATCGTGCGGAGTCATGGATCAATTTACGTCACAACT
>JARGGA010000305.1 GCA_029210805.1 Candidatus Thorarchaeota archaeon | reverse complement strand
CACAATCGAGAGATGCAAAGAACGAAACATCATAATCCCGACATTCGACCAAATGAAGCATCCAGAAAAGATTCCTAATGTGATTAAGGAGAAACTCAAAGGTATTGGTCTCTGGGATATCACTCCTGAGAATCTATTCCGAATCACATGGAAGAATGACCCCGTTGCAAAAGGTGGCCAATTCAGGCCCATTACTAACTACATAGAGTTGCCTCCAGAGCTTACAGGAGTAGAGGCTCGTATAATCACGATGATTGGGAAATGGTTCCCAACAGGTGCGCACAAAGTGGGAGCTGCTTTTGGTTGTCTTGTACCTCCTCTTGTTAGCGGTCAATTTGATCCGACAACCCATAAGGCAGTTTGGCCCTCAACCGGCAACTATTGCAGGGGTGGTGCATACGACTCCAAACTTCTTGCATGTGAAAGCATCGCAATCCTTCCCGAGGAAATGTCACAGGAACGCTTTGATTGGCTAAGCAAGGTTGCTAGTGAAGTCATTGCCACTCCTGGATGCGAAAGTAATGTGAAGGAGATATACGATAAGGTCTGGGAACTCCGGCGAACTCGTGATGATGTTTTTATTTTCAATCAATTCGCAGAGTTTGGTAATTATCTCTTTCATTATGATGTAACTGCCAGTGCAATGAAAGAGGTCCTCGACAAAGAACTAGGTAATGATGAGTACCGTGGTGTTTGCCTTACAACTGGTTCTGCTGGAACGATTGCATGCGGAGATGCAATGAAACAAGCTTATCCCAACTCAAAGATTGTAGCAGGTGAAGCAGTTCAGTGTCCCACTCTTTGGCTCAACGGCTACGGCGGTCACCGGATAGAAGGCATAGGTGATAAACATGTACCTTGGATTCATAATGTGAAGAATTCCGATATGATTATTGCAATTGATGATAACGACCCAATGAATTTGATTCGTCTCTTCAACGAGCCCGCTGGTCACAAATATCTCATCAACGAGATAGGTATCTCGGAGGAACTGGTTTCTCAACTTGATTTGCTGGGAATATCTAGCATTGCCAACATTTTGATGAGTATCAAATTTGCAAAGTACTATGAACTGACTGGAAATGATGTCGTTCTTACAATCGCTACAGACTCAATGGAAATGTATCAATCCCGATTGAAAGAAGCAACTACTGCACAAGGTGAATATACTAAGGATAGTGCTATTCGGGATCATTATAGTCGGTTGCATGGTCAGAAGACAGATGCTATGATAGAACTTAACTACTATGATCGCAAGCGAGTGCATCATTTGAAGTATTTCACGTGGATTGAACAGCAGGGATTCCAAACAGAAGAACTAAACCGACAGTGGTACGACAAGAACTACTGGACTTCTATCCAAGAATCAACTCCCAAAATTGATGAGATGATTGTTGAATTCAACGAGCATGTTGGTCTTCTATAAAGGAGTGTTTGTACATGCCGGGCCTCTCGATAATATACGAGAGTGCCCATGGCAGACAAGAAGAGCAGCAGGTTGATCCCGCAAGAATCGATCTAAGGATGAGAGCAGTAACCAATGTTGATCTTGAAGTTGTTCGAGGTAATGCTGAACTAGAAGTAATCGAGCTATCAAAAAATCAATTGGATTCTATCGAACTTTCTCCCCTTGAGGAATGTACGAAGCTAGAGCGAATCAGATTGAGAAGTAACCGTTTGCACACTCTCAATCTTTGGCCATTGATGCAGCTTCCTAATCTGGAAGAGATTGATTTGGTTGATAATCAACTCAAAGAAGTTAACGTTACTCCTCTTGTTGGAAAGTGTCGGATCCTTCTTGATGATACAACAAAGGTGACTATAGATTCTGTTCTTCGCTATCTTGTCGGGGGTAAGGAAACGACACAATTTCAATTGTGCAAATCTTCTGGAGACGAGTTGGCTACATCCCCTAGAATTTTTTGGAACGATTACTCGTATTTGGCAAAACCAATGGATTGGTCACAAATAAATTTCAACACACTTAGTTTGATAGAAACCATTGAGCCGCGGTGCTGGTTCAGAGCACAGAAGGGATTTCTTGAGGGAATGGGAATACCTGAACTTGCTGGATTTGATGGGGACCCTAGCTTGCTCATCAATGACTCAGAGGATGCACTCGATTTCGAATCTGCACGAAATTCAGTATTTGACAGAACCATGGTATTGCTTGAAGAGCAACTGCAAGAAGAAGGTCCTACCTTGTTTCTTGATGTCCAGCAAATGGCAAGATCCCGTGCTTCCAAGCTAATTCCTCTTGTTGCAGAATTAAGGGATCGCGAAATGAAGAATGTAATTCTCCCGGTAGGAGGCAATAGTGTTCATCTTCTTCCTCTCTGGCAAACTCACTATGGAATGGAACTGCTACGTGTCCTGCGGTATGGGTTAACAACAGACACAGAAGGTTTAGCCCTTTTGACAAAGAATCTGGAAAGCCTCAGGTTCAATCTTGGAACTAAAGAAATTGATGTTGGCGACAACCAAGCGCCTAAACGAATGTCTGATGGACTTCTTGACTACATCTATTCAATGGCAAGCATGAATTATACAGACAGTAGAATACAGAGATGAATACTCATCACCGAAAGACATGTCAAAGGGTTTTGCTGGTTGCGTTTATACAGAGACACTAATGAATCAAGAGGATTGGGAATTTGATAGAGCATAAGAAACGAAAAATTCAACCATATCGGGCATCAGATGGGGATGTCGCATCGCTTCTAGAATTCGGATACAAGGCACTCGCACGAATCGATACCGGTTTTGAAAAACCTCTTAGTGAGAACCCTGTTGAAAAAGAATCTGAACCCTATGAATATGACATTATGAAGTACCTTTATGGCACTCCATCGAAGGAAATCAGAATTTCTTACAAGATTGGATACGAGCCAAAATATGGAGGTCATGCTGAAGACAGAGTAATTCTCGAAGTGATTGGTCTTTCTAATGGAATGGCATTTGAGTTGGAATGTACGCGATACTATCATGATCCCCGTTTTCTCGAGATTTGTCTTTCCCTTCCGAAATAAATCATAGATTCAATTCTCATGGATTTCAAGAACCACTTCTCTCAAGATTCAATGATGGCTAGTGATGAAATTAAGAAAGCAGAACAAAGCATGAGCGCAGCTCTTGCAAACAGAGCTTGGTCCTCAGCTGAAAAGCATGCGCGAAGTGTATTGAAGACTGATCCACTAAGCGCTTATGCATTATTCAGCCTTGGTCTCTCTCTGGCCGCACAAGGTGATGAAGAATCTGGAGAAGGATATCTAGAGAAGGCTATAGAAATTGATCCTACAAATTTTGATGCATACTACAATCTAGCGAACATCTATCTGAAACGTAATGACTACGGAATGGCAATCACTCTGTATGCGAAAGCGCTCATTCAATCAGAAGATAATCATCCTATCCTCTATCAGCTTGCAAAGGCTTACGAGTCCTCGGGAGAAAATGAGAAAGCTATCGAGTTCTATGGCAAAGCAATGCAACAAGTCCAAATCCGGGCGGCCACTTTCATTATACGGGCTTAGATTTCACAGATAAAGCGAAACAAGCTCTGGATCGACTCAAGAAGTAGTATCTATTTCCTGTGCTGTCTTGTTTGATAATAGGAACTCACTCTCGATAACGCTCCAACAGCTTCTGAGATGTTTCTAAATACAGGAAGGCCACTTTCTACGAAGATATTCCACGCTTCAGCTCTTGCCTGTGGATATGCAACTTCTGGTATTGCAACCAACACTGGTTTTTGATGTTTCTCAACGATTGCCTTTCCTTCAGCAGCCATTGCCTTCCAGTAATGTGAAAGGACCTCCTGTGCGTCCATGATTGTGGCGACTTGGTGCATATTATGAACGTCTGCTTCGAAGATAATCGAATCAAATCTCTTCTCTTGCCCAACAACAGAGATCACTTGTCGCATTGTATCATCATTGTAATAGTCTGCTGCCAAGTCAATTGGATTTCCAAGTCCAGTGCCAACATCCTTAATCAAATCATCAAGTTTTTCGACGATCGCATCAGATGTACGGGGAACTCGTAGTCCATGGTCAACACACAGGTCCGTATAGATAACGCTCGTTCCTCCACTAATGGCAACGAGTCCAACTCCGTTTGAAGCAGGAGGTGGACTGAGAGAGAATAGACTTAGGGTAGCAACCATATCCTCGAGAGTTGTAACAGTTGGAACGTTAGCTTGTTTGAAAGCACTATTCCAGATTACATTGCTTCCGGCCAGTGCTCCAGTATGAGATGAAGCAGCACGAGACCCTTCTTCTGATCGTCCTCCTTTCAGAACAACGACTGGCTTTTTCTTGGCAAGCTCACTTAGTGCAGAAAACAGATCCTTTC
>JARGGA010000304.1 GCA_029210805.1 Candidatus Thorarchaeota archaeon | reverse complement strand
TACAGCCGAAGAAGCCTAGCTAATACACCTGCAGCTCCAGCTATAAGGATAAGGAAAACAAAGTAACTTGCACCCAATGATGATATTGCAAATCCAATAGAATTGAGAACTATGGTGTATATTCCGTAGAATGCCAATAGGATTGCGAAGCCAAGGAAGAGAACATTGCTTTCAGTTCTATACATCTCTGATTTTCGAATCCTCCGCCAAACCCGAAACACAATTGGCCCCATCACGGCCAAAAGCATCATAAACATCACAATGGAGAGCCCTATTACGTTTGTACCGTACTGCTGTAACCATCTTGTTCCAGTCCAAGTAATTGTATACTGATTGAGTTGGAACCTACTTACGATCAATGCCCCTGAGATGAGAAATCCCGCATTTATTACTCCTTCATTTGGATTTTGTTTTAGATTTTCACAGGCGGCAATGAGAAATGCAAGTGCCAGCAATCCAAACGATGCCAGTAATACTTGACCGCCAAAAACAATGATTGCATACTCTGCTGAGCTCAGTATTGCAGGGAAGATGTATCCCGAAACCATCAGAACTAGCGATATACACGCCCATGCTGAATACTTGAAGAACTCTATTCCTAACTCCTTGTAGAGATTCAGAGTTATTCTTGTTGCCAGCGTGCTAAGAACGAACGCCATAATTACAATTGAGACTCCATATGGGTCGATGGCCACCCATTACCGCCTCCTTCTGACGTGGGTGAGTTTTATTCAGCAAACAAGCTCTTAAGCTCTTCTTTCACAGTTTTCAACAATTGTCTGAAGATTTAAGGATGGAGAGTATGAATTGGCTAGCATCGAAATTGAAAAATCTACACAAGCCTGCGAAATTCTGAAGGAAATGAATTTGGATGCCTGGATGGTTTGGGTTCGGGAAACATCCCAAATGGCTGATCCTGTATTGGAACTGGTTCTTGGAAGCGATCTTGTGTGGCAATCTGCTCTTCTCTTTACCAAGGAAGGTGAAAAGATAGCAATCATTGGTAGTCTTGACGCAGATGGTATCCGTCCTAAGAATATCTTTGACCGAATCTCTACGTACGATCACAGTGTTAGCGAGATCTTGGTGAAAGAACTTGATGGAATAAATCCCCAGAAACTTGCTGTCAACTTTAGTCGCAATGATGTTAGCGCAGACGGGCTAACAGTGGGTATGTATAGGATCTTGCAAGACTATCTCAAGGAAACACCTTACATTGACCGATTAGTTTCTGCTGAATCTTTCATAGCCAAACTCAGAGGCAGGAAGACATCCGCAGAATTATCAAGGATTCAACGCGCAGTCGACATCACTGAAGAAATATTCGATGCTATTGCGTTGGAATTGAAAGTTGGAATGACTGAGCTTGAGATTCATAACAGGATGCATCAAATGATGGATGAAAGGAATGTTGGAAATGCGTGGAATGAAGACCACAATCCTGCTATAAATGCAGGCCCTAACAAGGAATTCGGACATTCAGGTCCTACAGAGAATAGGACGAAAGAAGGACAGCTCCTTCACTTCGATTTTGGAGTTAAGTGGGATGGATACTGTTCAGATATTCAGAGGATGTTCTTTTTTGGTAAACCAGAAGAGGTACCAACTGAAGTCACACACGCTTTTGAAGCAGTTCGAGACACTATTCAAACATGCGCTGAATTCATGCGTTCTGGAGTGACAGGAAATCAAGTCGATAGCATTGCTCGTGATTTTGTCAAGGAACGAGGCTATGAAGAATTCCGACATGCACTAGGTCATCAGGTAGGTCGTCTGGCCCATGATGGAGGAACGCTTCTTGGTCCATACTGGGAAAAGTATGGGGAATCTCCCAGTGGTATTCTTGAACCCGGCAATGTATTCACACTAGAACTCTATGTAACAACCAAAGAATACGGTCAGGTAAGTTTAGAGGAAGATGTTGTTGTGACGAAAGACGGATGCAAATTCCTGTCCCATCCTCAAAAATCGATTAATTGTGTGCAATAACAATCAAAACAGCTTTCGGCTCTGTGTGAAAAGTCTGAAACAGGTAGCAAAAACAAGATAGAATGAGAATAATTTTCTCCAAACATGCACATTCGTTGATCAATATTTGTAACAATTTGAAATAAGGTGAATTCTTCTTGACTTTTCACACAGCTCTACAGCTTTCCAAAAATATATATCGAAGTAAATCAGATAATTCTAGTAAAACTATTCGCCTATTATGAAGGGATTGCTGTGTCAGACGCCACAAAACGACTCAGGGAGGAGTATCTGGCCTCATTTCAGATGAGGAACTGGATATCATGTAAACTCTCCAAACTGAGTTCAGAACAAGTGAAAAAGATCTATGGTATGGTAAAGGACTGGACTGGGGAAGAAGCAGACCTTAGTGATGTATCATTATGAGAATGAAATCATTCAGTCTTTGTTTCATCCATCGACCCAGTTCTATAGCCCTGCACGTCGATTGTTACATAATCGAAACCTAGTGATTTTCCTATCTCTCCTATTCTATCAAGTTTCGAAACATCAAAGGTTTTCTCTCTCTCATCTGCCCCAACTTCAATCCGTACGATTTGCTGGTGGTACCTTGCTCGAACCGATTTAACGCCAAACACCTCGATTGCCGCACACTCCATTTTCTCAATCGTATTCAGTTTTTCTTGAGTTATGGGAGTACCGTACGGAAACCTTGTAGCCAAACATGCCATTGATGGCGAATCCGCCACTGAGAGTCCTTTCTTACGTAAATATGTTCGAATCTCTGGTTTGGTAAGATTAGCCTCAAGAAACGGAGAGAGAATTCCTACTTCCTTTAGTGCAGCTGCGCCTGGTCTATATCCAAGCATTTCACTAGCATTAGATCCTTCAACTACTATTTCTAGATTCTTCTGGTCTGCAATTAGTTTCCAGATTTGAGCAAGTTGCTTCTTACAAATATAGCATCTATTCTTAGGATTTTCAACGAGGTCCTCTTTTCCTAACCAATCGACATCCACTTCTTCATGTTTGAGTCCTAGTTCCAGTGCCACTTCTTTTGCTGCGTTCTTCTCTACTGATGGTATAGTTGGACTGTTAACAGTGAGAAGGAGAACCAAATCCGCGACTTCATTTGCAAGAGATGCTAGTGCTGTACTATCCACCCCACCACTAAATGCCACGAGTACACTCTTACCTTTCATGACATTTTTAGCTATGTCAAGTTTTTCTTCAAGACTGGCTGTCATAGTAGTCATCAATCTTGACTGCCGAGACATCTTAAGGTTTGACAAAGGGGATTTCCTAGCTCTCATCTGACATATACGGGTCTTCATCCAAATCAATACCAAAGTATCCCATATCTTCCAAGATGTTTTCCATAGATTCTGCCCCTGACACCCATGTCACTTTCCATTCACGATCTTGTGTTAATACTAACTTAACATCAGGAAGGTCTCCAAGCAAGTTATGATTCATTTCGATAACGTCTTGATACGCTCCTGTAAGAGCAATTACAAAATACGATCCTTGTACGTTCTTTATAACCCCTACAGGAATTCCCGTTCCCATCTCTGCATTTGGCATTGCGAGGGGTCTGTAGTCCCTAGTAAACCAAACTTCACCTACACCCTTCCTATGGAATTGTGAGATTTCACCATCGGAATCACAGGTTATGTCCACCAACCTTACTGTGGTTTCTGGCATTACATGAAGGTCTCTCGTTGGTATAATTGGAAAATGTTGTTTCACAAGAACGTGGTCTCCAGCAGCATTGAATACGCTGAAGTTACCAATTACAATATGATCTGGGTGCCAGACGCTCTCCACCATTCTATCGGATCTCAGATTTGTTCGACCTACTCGGGCGAGCTCTCTGCGCATTTCAGTTCTTAGCTCACCTATCATTTGCTCTCGCTCATGAAGATCCATGAGTGATTCCGGACTTGGAATGTGGGTTGCTTTGAATTCACTCCATGTTTCGACCAACTCAGTGAATGACTCAGCTTTCATCATTTTGGAAGTCCATGCTTCCTTTTCCTTCATCAAGTCTTTAGGCAGACTACTATCAATAGGGAACACAGATCTGACTTCTAGTGCCTTTACGACAACCATAGTAGACAGTGCTGTTAAACCTCTGCCAGATTCAATCATGATGTCTGGTGGTGTTCTTTTGGTTCCGTGTCTGCCCTTCTCTTCTTGAATTCCCTCAATGAGTGCTCGAGCATAGAGATCCATTAGATTAGGAGCGTGTGAACTGGTGTAATCAATTGGCAACCCACCGCCGAAATCGATTCGATGAAGCTTGTCCAATCCCATATCCTTCAGATTGTAGTACACTCTGGTCATGAACTCTGCAAAACTGTGAAAGTCCTCTATCGCCGTGATTTGAGAACCAACATGTCCCAAAATTGTTGTCACTCTGTCTTCGAAC
>JARGGA010000303.1 GCA_029210805.1 Candidatus Thorarchaeota archaeon | reverse complement strand
CGACTACACGTAATCCGCAAGATAATCCAACTCTCTATATGTTTAGAGACCAGGACCTATTGAATTACAGCTTTTACGCTCCCGATTGGGAATTTCCTAGCATTGATGGAGTAAACCGCACTATATCTCAGTATGAGGGAAAGTGGCTTCTGCTGGATTTCTTCGCAACATGGTGCTATTACTGTAAATTACAAAATCCTGCAATGGTTCAGCTACACGATGAGTATTCTACAGATGAACTTCAGATTCTTCACGTAACTACCTCACTAGGTGATTCTTTGGTAATGCTAGAGGATTATGCTGATGAACATGATATCACCTGGCCAATAGTATATGGAACGGATAAAATTGCAGCTGATTATTTCAGAATAATAGGGATTCCTACAACAGTTGTTATTGATCCTGATGGCATAATTAGGTGAATTAATGAAGGTACATGGCGTTTCGTTGATATGGACGCAACACTGAGTGAATTAATGGGCCAGGAGTAGTCAGATAGTCAATGTTGATCCAGCAATTTGTAGAGGTGGCAATCCAATTAGGAACAATGTTCTCCATGGGTTTCTATGTTGCTATCTCTCCTTGTCTATTTCCCTTGTTACCATTATTCCTAATCCGCAATCTGCAATCTGAAACTAGTAGGTCCAAAAGCGTATTAGTAACAGGTGTCCTGATTCTTGGAATTCTCTCATCTCTTGCAGTTTTTGCAGTCATTGCCAGTTTTATTGGCCTATTCATTATCAGCTATTATACTTACATCCAAGCAGTACTCGGGGGAATAATCGTCTTCCTTGGAGTTGTTACCATCTCCCATAAACTAAGAGATGCACTAAGACTAACGCGCCTTTCTATGTCTGATCCTGGAAGTCCTACAAGCTTAGTGGGTGTTTTTGGTGTGGGCTTTAGTTATTCATTATTGGCTGCGCCCTGTACGGCTCCTGTGCTTTTCGCTCTTCCTTTGATATTCAGTGCACAATCAAATTTCTTTGTAGTGATCATGATGTATTTGATACTCTGTATTGGTGTATCGATTCCTTATCTCGCAATAGCGCTAGTGACAGGTGAAGCCAGAGAACGAATGGCAAATCGTCTTGCCAACTCAGCAAGAATAGTAGAGCTAATTGTAGGAACTCTGCTAATTGTGCTAGGCATACTTCTGATATTGCCTGCGTTCGGTATTGTCATTCTCTAACTAGGGAGTTGGATATAAGCCCTTCCACCTGCCTAGATTCCACATATGTTAAAGGCGTATCTTGAAGAAGCGACCCGGATTGATGAAAAATGCCCAAAACCAAACTGGCGCACTCCCAATCACTTATATATCATAGTTCAGACACTCGACCTAATTCAATAAGTAATGATAGTTATTGGAGGTGCAGATAAAACATGAATCTAATAAAACTGGATGAGATTTTTTCAAGGGTCTGCACTCAGGCTGTCTGAAGCGCCTATGGTTCTTCTGCTTCTTTGTATCTGAAAGTCAATTTACACGTCGTGACTTGATATTCATCGAAAGGCAGTTGCAGTCTGCAGGCGTCTTGTTCTCAATTATCAATTTTGTGCCATTAACATAAGACGTGTGACTACTCGGTCAATGAGAGTGAACAAGAAAATTGCAAACTAAGAACAAAACTTGGAGACGAAACTATTCCCCAGGAGGGTGTATCTAGTGGCTGCTCCGGTAGAGAAATTCAATCCCCTTAAGCCAAACGCCCTATCACAGAAACGTGATTCTGCGAGAGCTGCAACCCGGGGAAAGAAGCTACAGATCTCAGAGGTCACTCTAGAGGACGTAAGGCAAGATGCTATGCAGTTTGGATTAGCTACCAATGTCATCTTCCAGATGAAGGCAGGAAAAGAAGCTTCTATCTATCTGGCTGAATGGAAAGGACACCCAATCATTCTGAAGGCTTTTCGTTTCTGGACTACCTCACAAGCTAGCAAAGAAAGAGGTGTATATGCTCCCACAAAGATGTGTGCACTATCCTCGAAAGAGCATGACATGCTATGGGCCTGCTTCAATGCTGGGATGAATGTTCCAACACCCATTGGACGAGTAGGTAACTACCTCACAATGCGTCTAATAGGTGAAGGAATCGAGCCTGCTCCACAACTTAAGGATGCACATCTTGATGATCCTGATGTTGTATTGGATATGATTCTTGATGAGTATCTCATCATGTATTCAAAGGTGAACTATGTTCATGGTGACCTCAGCAGATACAACATCCTATGGTGGGAAAACAAACCATGGATCATCGATATGCCTCAAGCCTATCGTGTCGGTCCTTGGGCAGACATGAAGAAAGCTGAGTCTTTGCTTCGACGTGATATCGTCAATGTGCTTTCATACTTCAAGAGATACCACGATATTCGAAGAGATGTTGATCACATAGTTCAGGTCTTCCTATCTGAGTATGTTCCTGAGAACTTGAGGAACTACGATGAAACCTTTGCTACACCAGAGGAGGTCTTCTTCCATGAGTAGGGTAGAAAAGCATAATCCACTCAAGGCAAGCGCTCTGAGTCGTCAGGCTGAGGCACTTCGTGATGGGAAATCAGGTAAGATTCAATTCAAAGAGCTAACACTGGAGCAAGTAACGAGGAGTGCGATTGAGTTCGGACTTGTCACTGACGTTCTTTATCTGATGAATGCCGGCAAAGAGGCGTCAATCTATCTTGCTATGTGGCATGAACATCCAATCATCCTGAAGGCATACAGACTCTGGTCCTCTCCCCACAAGCTCTCAAAACAAAAGGGGTACATCACAGCAGCTGGCGGAAACAAGACTCGTCTCGTTACTGCATTGATGGAAGATCTTGCCGTAAAGGAGTTTGATATTCTGACCTGGTGTTTCAAAGGTGGAGTCCATGTACCAACACCAATCGGTCGAGTTGGACATTTCTTGACAATGAGGTTTATGGGTGATGGTCTTGAACCTGCCCCACAGATGAAGGATGTAGAGCTTGATAACCCAGAGCTTGCTCCGGACCAGATTCTAGACGACTATCTCTTGATGTATAACAAGGTTAACTATACCCATGGTGACCTTAGCGCTTACAATATCTTGTGGTGGAAAGAGCGTCCTTGGATAATCGATATCCCCCAAGGTGACAGAGTGAACAAATGGGCGAATATGACGAAGGTAGAACTCATCCTTAAACGGGATATAAGGAACGTACTCGACTACTATGAGCAATATGATATTTACAAAGATGAAGAGCACATTCTGAAAGTATTCCTAGATGAGTACATACCAGACAATCAGCGACATTATCGCGAATTAGACATTGGAGGTGAGTTACTATGATGCAATTACCAAAAAGCGCAGTCATAGTGTTACGACACTTGGATACCGGTGGACCAATGTGTCCTGTAGATATATGTCAGACAGCAAATCTGGCACCGCGCACTGTGAGTCACGCATTGAAACGTTTGGTGAATGACCGCTTGTGTAAGAAGATTCCGAATCTACAGGATATGCGCCGTCCGCTATATGTTCCTAACTACGAAGTAGCGGAACATGTGGTACAGAAGCATGGAATGGAATCTGTGATTGGATCTCAGCTAACATTCATGCTACAGAAGTAGGGTTCCAAGAGAGGTATAAAATGATGTCTGTACACAAGCATACTCGACGCAGGAGTGCACACACCAAGAAGTGCTCTCCTGCAAAAATTCAATCAAGAAAAGCCATATCCAGCAAAGGCAATCTAGTTGATATGAGGAGTCCTTTGTCAACATGGTCTGAGCAAATTGCAGTTTAGAAAATCGAAAAATCATCCTACAGGGCGATAGAATACGTGAGGATGACACTCGGGAAATCCCGGGTCATCTATCCTCGCGGAGTTCTCAAGCATTGGAATTAATCGCAATACCTGTTGAATTTGTTAGCTCTCTTTAGAAAACCTTTCTCAGTACAACCCGGGATACACCTGGGATTTTCTTGAGAATGTCTTCTAATTCTTGAAGAGTCACTACAAGCTGATCTGGAACAAAGTAACACTCATAGTAGCATTTCTCGCCACGTAGACATACTCCAGTAGTGAAGATAATATCACTTAGCTTTGCATCATTGAAGGCAAAATTAAGTTGCTTCAAAAAGTTACGCGAGAGATCGCTGATCTCTATTCTAAGCAAGTAAATATCATCGCTGGCCACAGGGAATATTTTCATCACACGGTCTTTGTGATGCATAACTGTGAGTGCCGCTTTCTCTTTGATATCGGCTACAAACTCCGCCGGGAACTCGACAGGCTCTCCTGGCCTGAAGTGCAAGATGATTGCTGAGGTTGCACCCTCTCTGTCCGTCACCATCGCTTCTTACGTCCTTTTAGTCCTTATCGCCCTGTAAGGTCTGCGCTTCGATTGTTGTGTTTCTCTCATATTAAGTTATTCTGTCACTACC
>JARGGA010000302.1 GCA_029210805.1 Candidatus Thorarchaeota archaeon | reverse complement strand
GTCTGATTCAGAAGAATAGGATAAAGGAACTTGAAGAAGATGTGAAGAAAGGAGAAGAATCAATGGAGATTCTCAGTCGTATAGGAAAAAGTAGTAGAAAATGACAGGAAACCTAGAACCAGGTGAACCATGGTCTATCATTTATCCGCTTGAAAATCCAATTTTATTAGTTTTCCTTTGGATTTATATTTCCCGCTCTTAACCCCTTCAGCAATTTCTTGCATATGCTGTTGGAATTTTACAGTCACTTCTGGACGCGAAAGGCGCTCTATTAGTCTGTTAGTAAGTTCATCCCCTCTCCATTTGTTGAAGTGTTCTTGTTTTACTTCAAGTTCCTCCACACCTAAATCGAGAATTACTCGTTTTGTACTTGGATGTATAGGTTTCTCGATAATTTCTTCTACATCGGTATATGCATCACCAAAATAATCAACCTCTATCCACCTAAAACCTAGAAAGGGTTTCCATATCAGGTACCATAGCTTCCGATCTTTTTCCTGTTTTGTTATGAAAATAGCAAATGTGTGCACAGCACCAAATTGGCTACCTGTAATTGGTTTGTTGTAGAGATTTTCTAAGCTGTCTAAAAATTTGTTAGACATTCCTGCAAACATATACACTCTACCACACTTGGCATTAATAATGTCAGTATACACTCTCTATCACAACACATACTTCTAACACACGTCTATCCTATTCATTAACAACCCATTTAATTAATCTACTCAAGAGAAGTAACAAAATCATGAAGAGAAACAGATTCGGAAGATATCTAGGGTAGAAGATACTATGAGAATCTTTGTATCCACATAGCTCCAATATAGGCAAAGTGATAGTTAATTGAACCCCAATTTGGATTTGAGGGGTTTGAATGAGTATAGACGGAGGTGGCTTTTCTCTACTTCGAAAGGAGAAGAGTTGGTCCAGAGAGTTTGAAGATGTTTCGATTTCACATCTAGGTCATACAGTCATTCTTTGTTCAGGAGCGGTCCTGTCTCACGATTTCAGTCAGAATTTTGTCGAACGCTTTCGGATCGCTCATGATAATTTCTCCTTGTTTACTAGTTCTTAAGGACTACTAGGATAAGTCCTTCCTTTGGTTCCGGTGCGATATTTTTCTGACCCTTGTCTGTGTCGAGGGTCAGAAATGACAGTTTTCCCTCTTTAAGTTCTCGTACGGCGTCTAGCGCCTTACCAACTAAAGAGGTAATGATTGCAGCAACATTCTCAGTAGTTTCTGGGTCAATATCACTACTCAAAGGTAATCCTTCCATGGTCGTAACTACGACACCACGGACGTCGTCCTGTGCCCTCAACCTCTGAAGGATTTCTTGGAGCTTATCTTGACTTATCAAATGTGAGAATCCCCACTGCTATCTTGTGCAATTCGCAAGTTCTACGCCTCAGTTGACTATTTTAGACTTACGGAGATGTTGTCAACCAAATGACGTTATTTTGCGCATTCTGATAATGATAGTGTCCCCAATATAAGACCTGCTACTTCATCAACAGTGAAGATAGCTTCTGTGTTCCACCCTTCTCACGACAACCGTTACCAGTCTGTAGACAATAATCCACAGTGGCGTGAGCTTCACTCCTCTTCGTTGGAATAGAATTCCTTGGATGGGGCCTGGCTTCTGTCCGCTGCATCATTGAACTACAATCACCATTCATTGTAGTGGCAGACGGTGTTTCCACAGTTTTTGCCATGGCAGGATTCTTACTACTTACAAATTCCACAAGTGAAATTTGGTCATTGTACTCAACCACGGACTCTCCTTCAAGCAAGGCTGGTAACCTCTGGGAAAGTGAGGACTTCTCTCTAGAAGAATGGTTCCTCCATTGAGCATTCAGTATGGCTCTATCTCTAGGATTGAACCACATCCCTAGTCCTATCATACCTATTGATGCAAATCAGTTCTTTTGAACTCATACGTATTTCATATCTCTATACCTAGAAAAAAAGAATTGAGCGACGTGGTCAAAAAACACGTCACTCTGTGTGAGAATTACTCCTCATCATCTTCGTACATCTGTTTTGAGCTCTTTCGCATCTGGGCAAGTCCCTTGGTATAGGCCTGATCAGCTGCAGCGGATGGAGCACCAGACGGAGCCTCTTCCATTATCTCATCAAGTTTGTCCATCTCATTCTCTTCAGCTTCAAGAGCCTTGTCAGCCTTCTCGTACTGTGCCCTAGCAGGGGCGGGAGCCGCCTTGGCCATCTCCTTCATTGCGGACCTAAAAGCGCCAATGCGTTTCTTGCCTTTCGACCTGCCTTCTGAACCACCACGGAATGACTCTTCACCAGCCTTCTGGGTGACGAATGTTGCTCCAAGAGTGGGGTCTAGGGTTTCCATGACCTCGTCTTCCTTCTTGGTAACCTTCATGGTAGCAGTGACAGCACGAACCCTTCGGGCGCCTTTCTCGTCAGTATACGATACCTGAACCTGAATAGGCACTTCGGGTTCCTTTATCTCGCTCTCTGGCTCAACCTCAAAGTAGAGTTCATGGTCTTCTCCGACGGCACCCATCTTGCTTTCCTTGTTCTTGGTGAGATTGTCAATAACAGCACGGGATACACCAGAGGCATCCTTTACATTGACTCCACTTGGAGTGATCAGTTTTACCTCAACGTCACGTCCTAGCAGACTTGCTCCAGCAAGCTCGGACATGCTCTTGTCCAGCTCATTAGGCGTCACATAGTACATCTGACCGCCAGTGGCTTCAGAAAGTAGACCAAGCGTCTTCAATTCCATTCCTGAACCGGATGCAATACCAACAACATCTACAGCAGTACCCAGTTCCATGAACGTCTTCCCCAAGGCTTCATAGAAGGCATTTGCCGGGGTGACTTGGTATCCTTCAAGGGCACCAATACCCTCATTGGCTAGACCATCAGTAAGAAGGACAACTCGTCCGACATTGCGGTGCTTGGCAATCACAGAGGCCATTGCAACAGCAGGTCCCAAGGCTGTACCACCTTGGTCATGCAATGAACTAACATGATGCTTGAGTTTGTCTGAGTGTTTGCCCACTCCAATTAGCTTGATCTTGTCCAAGAGCTTCTTGGTTTCATTAACAATACTATCCAAACTTGGGAATGATTCATATGGGAGCTGAATTGCCTCTCCTGTTTCCAGGTTTCGATATAGTACACTGCTCTCAAATTCGATCAGACCAAATTGTGTATCCGGTGCATTTGCAGCAATACTATCAATTGATGTTGTAAGACTCCTTTTTACTGCGGAGAGATTAGCTCCTGACATAGAACCCGATACATCGATTAACGCGAGGAACGATTTTCCTCCCACGGATATGGTATCAGTGCCAGTTTCAGTTCTATCGGGTGCCGGTTTAATCTCGAAATCAGTGTCAGCTCCAGCTAAGATGACTTCTCCTACGATTACATTCAAAGTTCCACAAAACGCGCAGTTGAAGTGCTTACCTACCTTGCTATCTTCCTTCACCTGCTCTACACTCATTAGGAAACCTCCACATTTCTGACATGAAATGGGCATTCCTACTATCTTCGTAACGTCTGTTGCCAGGTCTCCAAACCCGACTCTAAGTACGTACGGTATATCTCTCATTAGCTTCTTTGATGCTGGAAAAGCCTCTGAGCTCGTTCTTAACATAGGCATAATGATACCTCCAAAAACTTGTGGAGCATCATGCGTGAAAGCAATTAAGTGGTTCTACCATAAAATGGACTAAGGAACTACATCTAGACTAAATTGTATGGTCTTATATTGCTTAGCGAAAACAAAGTTCTGACTCCTATGTTGGTCCACAAAGCATACAGGTATGAACTCGACCCCAACAATTTTCAAAAATCATCCCTTCATCAACATGCTGGAGTGGCTAGGTTCGCATACAATTGGGGTCTTGAACAGCGTATCAATCTCTTCAAGAGTAATAAAGAAAACGCTCGATTCACTGATGCCACAAAGCAACACAAGCTCCTGAATAGTCTGAAGAAGACAAAGTACCCTTGGATGTATGAATGTTCCAAGTGTGCCCCTCAGGAAGCTCTGAGAGACCTTCATCGAGCATTCCAGAACTTCTATCGTGGACGAAGGAAAGGTCAGAAATTCGGTTTTCCGCGTTTCAAGAAGAAGGGGATCAGGGACAGTTTCAGATTGTATGGAATTATCAAAATTCATGGAAGAAAGATACAGCTTCCGCGAATTGGGAAGATTCGTATCAAGGAGAGAAGAAAGAGCTACTACGGTGGAAGAATCCTCTCCGCTACAATACGAAGGAGGGCCAATAGGTGGTTTGTATCTATTGCCGTGGAAGAGGAGATTTCGAATCCAAAGGCCATCAAGGGAAAGGTAGTAGAAGTTGATCTTGGGATCAAGACCCTAGCTACCGTTCATTGTAAGTTGCACGATCTTGGACACCAGAGTGAAGTGCTCCCAGAA
>JARGGA010000301.1 GCA_029210805.1 Candidatus Thorarchaeota archaeon | reverse complement strand
CATCCACTGGAATCAACACATTCTTGTCCGTCAGGATGGAACTATCAATCAAGTTCACTGCTGCACCAGTGTCCAGCAAACAATCATATTCATCCTCATTGAACTTGAACTTAACAAAACTCAACCCATCATCCTCATCGTCCTTCGCTGACACAACAGACACTGGTTTCGCTCGAGAACGTAATTCATAACCATGGTGTGGATTCTTCGTTTCCCCAGTCTCCTCAAGCTTCACCTTGGTCCTTCCTTCCTTCTCCGCGATCTTCGGACAATTTGAATTCGAGTGATCCAAAACTCGGCAATAGGTACATCCCCCAGCTTTCACAATATTCTGCCTTTCTTGGGGTGTAATTCTGGAAAATTTCTTCTCAGATACATCCTTCTTTGTTAGCTGTTGCTTTTCCGGTTGCGATGAACTAATCCCAGATGACTTTTCCCTCCCAGCGAACTGTGCTCTGAAAGTCAAAAATTCCGTCAAAACTGTCATTGCAACCTCGAATTCTTCTTGAAGAGTGGTCTTTGGGTTGACTAACAGCCTTGCTTTACACTCGTCTCGGATGACCGAATGAAGATTCTTTCGAAATGACTTTCGCACCACCTGGGAATCGCCACTCAGTTTCGAATTCTCGATGACATCACGCACCTCTGACGCATATTCTACTAGTCCTCCGATTGATACGAACTTCATATGAATCTTTTCTAACCTGGAGAGAGTGACCGATTCACTGATGTCATGAGCAAATGTGGTTAACAAGAATTCCAAGAAGACGTCAGCTTCAGCAGCAACCTTGTCCTTGTCAATGAACTCAAATGATGATAGCAGACTTTTCTTCACAAAGGACTGAGGAGTAGCAGGAGTGAGTCCAATCTCTTCCACCTGACCCGCATGTTGCCGATAACGCTCAACAAACAAAACTATCGCATTTCTCGATAAAATTTCCAACCTGGGTGGATCACTAACAGACACAACCCGTTCCGATGCCAAGGACTTCACAGTGTTACTACCACTCATGATAATCACTGAATGTGCGAACAATGAAACGCAAACACAAAAGTCTCTTCAAATAAAAGCGTCCTATCTACAGTAATAAACAAAGAGCAGCAATTGCTGTTGCCCCCGCCGCGGTGCCAAGGACAATTCCAATAAACACAGATGAATAGTATGCAAACTATCACTTTTATCATTAACGAAATCATCTACTCTTAAACAACTAACAGAACATTCTATATGTTCGTAACCAATGATCCAAATCCAACACATCAATAACCAATCTCATAACAAGCTAATAATAACATCCAATACTTCAGAACCATCAATCAACATCTCAAACGATACAGAATCTCCTCTTGATCAATTCCCTTGCGATACACCCCAATCACCCAGGGTCACACCCCGTGGGAACCCACAACATCGCCCCTCCGCGACTTGTCGCAACATATCATAAGCACAACCAACAATATAGCACAAACAAACAACAATTGACTGGAAAACACGACTAATTCGCCCAAAAAACCAATCCGAAAACAAAACCATCTCATTCAAACTTCCTCAAAGCTTCCATATATGACTCATCCATAATTTTTTGTACAGATGTCCTCGTTCTGTCTATTTCAATGACTTCTGACTCATTCAAAATCAATATGTTCTTCAACGGAATATCAAATACTCTGATTCTGCCATGATCCATAATTTCCAGTACTTCCGCCGGACCACCCGTCGAATCTTGAAGCTTGTGATTTCTCAATTCTCGATACAGAACGTAATCCCCAACTCCAATTTCAGCCTTCTTCTTCCCTTTCTCATAACTCTTCTTCATTTCAAATCCATACTTCTTCATATTCGCATGAGCCTTCTCCCGAATCTTCTCCAATTGTTTCTTCAATTCTTGAACATACTCAGATAAAGTCTCAGAAGTTTGACATAAATCCAATTGGTTCAATAACGAAGGCAATTTCTGTCCAAACACAATTTCCGAGGGAGAAAACTGAGTTGATGTTGACACAGTCGAATTGATAACACTCTGAATGAAAGGCAATTGATAATCCCAATTCTTAAATGTGGAGCACATCAAAGTACGTAACATGGCTAGAACAAACCGATTCAACCTCTCAACCTGTCCATTTGACTGATGATGATACGCAGTAGTGAGATGAAATGGAACATGAAACGCATTGCATACTTCCTTCCACACAACGCTCTTGAATGCCGGTCCTCTATCTGTGATAATCAAATCAGGAACCCCAAAGTAGGCAAACACATTTGATATAATAGCACTAGCAGTCGTCTTCGCATCAGTAGAACTCACTGGAACCAATACCACGTATTTCGAAAAACGATCAACGCAACATAAAATATACTGATTCCCCTTGACCGATGTCTTAAAAGGTCCTTGATGATCAATATGCCATATTGAAAAAGGCTTGGATGCAAACCATACATGCAATTCCCCAGAAGAGACAAAAGGAATTTTGGATTTGATACATCGAAAGCATGTTTTGAGATGGGTACGAATATCCTTGGATTTCCCCACCCAAGCATAATTTTCTAACAATCTCTTCACTTTCTCATAGCCAACGTGTCCGTATTCATCGTGTGCCAGCGTCAAGAGAGTTCTCACGAGTTGTCTATCTTCAGCAGGAATGAGCACAACACCTCCTTTTGAATTTCTCAATACTCCATTGGAATCTTTGACTCCTCGAACCCTATGTGCTTTCTGACTTTGTTTAATCAACAAACTCAGCGGCCCAGATTCAATTCCTTCCCCCACATCAAGGTCTTCAGAATGATCAGATTCAGCAACATCGTCTTCGTTCCCATCATCCCCCTCATCGCTATCATTTGCATCAGCTTCAACTTCATTCTCATGCATATCACTCACAATTTCTCTTCTCGTTCTTCCTTTCGGACTGAAACGCGTCTTCCTATACTTGACCATAGCGACAATGTTCGAATCAACGGAGTTGCCTTCCTCCACCAACGTAGCTCTTGAAATCGTATCCGCATCAGAATTGGAATCACCAGAAGACCACCTCAACGAATAGTCAAACTGCTGTAGTTCGGCATGCCATCTCTGAACCTTAGGAGAAGTGGACGAGTGCAAATAGAGAACATTACGATTGTCAGTGATAATCACAAAGGGGCTGAACTGCAACCAATGCTTCCACTTCCTGACTGAAAAAATTATCCCCCATAGTTCTTTCTCTTGCGTGATCCATCGTCTCTGAGCTCCTTTCAAACTTGATGAGCAGATTGCAACGGGAACCCCAACCTGATAGAGTACTCCTCCCACCGCAATGTCAGAAGCGTCTGTTCGCAAAACAAATGGCTTTTCGAAATCTACGAATGGAATCAACCGTGAGTTTACAATTGAATCAACCAAATGCATCAACGAAGCCTGATCCTCTTCCCCCCAACTGAATCGTTTCTCCTGCAGCTTGGAATACAAGGAATCACTCAACTTCGCGTATCCCTGAACAAAATCCCTGTAATAATTCAGCAATCCTAACACTCCTTGCAGTTGGCGCTTTGTTCTTGGTTGGAGCTCTCTCAATGCTTGGAACCGTTCAGGATCAATTCTTCGACCTTCTGAATTCACTAGAAATCCCAAATAGCCAATCTCTTCCTTCACAAACTCACATTTCCTCAACCCAATCTTAAAGCCATACTTACGCAACTTGCTGATTACCTTAATACAGTTTGCAATATTCTCCTCTACCGTTGCCCCAAGAATCAAGACATCATCGAAATACTGTAAGCAAATTCCTTCACGGATCTCATCCTCTAATACCTCTGACATGACAACTCCATTGAAGAATGCAGGGACATTGCGAGGACCCATAGAACATTTTTCATACTCGAAGACCTCTCCCTCAATCGCGAATGCCAAGAATTTCTTTGAAGACTCCTCGACGGGTATCTGCCAATAAGCCTGCTTTAGATCAAATTTCGAAAAATATTTTGACTCTGCGCATTTCTGGAACAACTCATCAATGATCGGTAGCGGATAATGAATAGGAACCGTAGATTCATTCAAAGCTCTATAATCAACTACCTTCCTAAACGTACCATCCTTCTTCTTTACCACAAGGGGATGAGAGATCCACGTACCTGGTTCATTTGCTGACCTCCTCACAATCCCTTTTCGTAACAGCTGTTGCACTTCTTGCTTCAAGAAATCTAATGCTTTCGGGTGCATTCTACGAGCACGGAATGGGGGTGGGGTAGCTCCCGGTAACAATTGTATCGAGAACTCGGGAAGTTTGCTGATATGCTCATTACCTCCATCATCATCAGACGTTTCCGCAAAGGCTTCAGACATTTCATCCAGGAACGAAATCATCACAAGTAGTTCTCCACACATAACTTGTCTGTGTTGTGCATTACCTAAGATGAATGAATAAGATAAATGATCAACAACAAAGAATTCAAAAA
>JARGGA010000300.1 GCA_029210805.1 Candidatus Thorarchaeota archaeon | reverse complement strand
CTCCTTATCAAAATAATCAGCGACTGTGAATCGAACCAATCCTTTGATTGACTCTCTTCGAGCGATGCGTCACGGAGTTAAGTTTTCATCCATTCAAAATCATCTCTATTGGTTGTTTCTATTCGGCTATAAACATCTAATATGTGTATAGACAATCGAAATGAGCAACAATGGAATTAGTTGTATGTGCTTATCCAATTGGAAAATATCTCATGACCTAGCAGAGAACGACTACGCTGCAGGATTGGCAGATATGGATTTGATTTATGTGGCCTATTTCGTGACTTTGAATACAGTAATCGGAGTAGCAAATTTAACAGATTTCGCTCCTCCTTCCATTGCCCAACGTTCAAAGTCAGTTTTGGTGTGATACCCATCAGCACCCTGTGTTACTTTGAAGTGGATTTCTGAATACGGATCAGCAGTTGGATAGAAGCTTTCAGCCCCAAAAAATATGCCTCCTGGTTTCAACACACGGAGCATTTCTTTAATCGCTAATTCCCAGCTAGTCCAATGGATAACCTGTGAGGCATATACCATGTCAAAGTACTCGTCCTCAAATGGAATTTTTTCTGCGAGCCCTATATGAAATTCTGGATGGTGGTCCTTTTGAGCATCAATTTCTTTCACATCGACTCCAAGCAACTCAGCTGCCATCATTGAGAACTCTTCCCGAGCAATTTCAGAGAGACCTTCGTCAGGTTCAACACCGTATATTCTCATATCAGTGCCGGAGAAAAATCGATTCCTTTTGAAATAATATGACCAGATAGCTGAGGTCCCTCTGCCATTTCCTGAGCCAATATCAAGAAATCGACCAGTCCTGTTGAATGCACCTCCGAATTGAAAAGCAGCTAGTCGCACTTGTTCGTACATCTGAAGGCCTAGGACATTATCCCAGTCGAACAGACTCATACCACTTGTGAATTCAAGATATTTGCCACGCAATCGATCGGGTAAGAATACAGCATAGTCTTTCCATAGTTCGACCATTGAACCATCAAAAAGCGTGGGTAGAACCCATCTATCCTCAACAACTCCATTTATTACATATCTATTATCGACACCCTTGGAGAGAGTATGGTCACTTGTGAAAACATCCAGAATACTCTGTAGGAACTCTGTATCAGTATATTGAAACTGAGAGGCAATCTCATCTACGGTACGCGGTTGAGTTAGATAGTCAAACCATCCCTCATCTTGGAGAGACCGCACTATATTTCCTCGAAAGAAATTATCTATGTCACCTCTTAGTTTTCCAATGTTCAAAGCTACCTTCATTAGTTCATTCCATGCTCGAATTTTTGCTGCCAGTGAAATTACCTCCAAACACGATACATTATCTTGTAATCCAACATTCCTAAATAATGGTATCGTATGATTTGTTTATGATGTTTTATGAGGTGTCAGCAGATGTTTTGGTATGCGGGCATATCAGAATTCGGTGAAATTGAACTCATTGTTGTAGACTCCCAATACAGGTTTGTATTGGAAGGGGTCACTCTATGGGAGGAAACTACCATATCTCACAAATATTACCCACACTCATTTATTTGTCAAGAAAAAACATGGGTCTTGTAAACTAATACTAGATTTCTCCTTCACCTTGACAGGAATTTGTTACTTCGGACCTAGACACTTGTAAGATTTGTTTTCAAAAAGTCTTTAGGAGGTTTGTACTCTTCTATTGGTCCGGATAAATGGTGGGTTGAACCGATATGAATGATGAACTAGTACCTGATGCGCTCAAGAAAGCCTACAGCAGAGAAGAAATAATTGACAAAGAGAAGAAACACATTGTTCCTACAGTTGGCCATTACTACAAAGACCCTGTTCTTTTTGTTGAGGGTGAAGGGGCAGTATTGAAAGACAGTGAGGGACATGAATACATAGACCTCTTTGCAGGGATTTGTACAACTATCACAGGCTATGCCCATCCAAAGTTGGTTGCCACATTGAAGTGGCAGGCAGAGCGACTCATCTACACAAGTACGCTTTACTCAACGGTGCCGTATCCGATTTTAGCTGAGAAGCTTGCAAAGGTTGCACCTCCAGGTCTTTCTCAAGCATATATTGTGAGTAGTGGTTCTGAGGCAAATGAACATGCTTTGTTCATGGCTAGAAAGTACACAAAGAGTCCATACATCATAGCTTGTTCACGAGGCTATCATGGTCGAACTGCTCTTACCAGGGAGATATCATCATCTGGTTGGCGCTCGGTTCCAGAATCACATCCACCAGGTGTTCGGTTCACTCCTAACGGGCACTGCTATCGGTGTCAATTTGGCAAAGAATTTCCTGATTGTGATTTTGAGTGCGCAAGGTATCTTCGAGAAGTAGTCAGAACTCAGACAAACAAAGCACTTGCTGCATTCATTGCAGAACCGATTCAAGGAGTTGGTGGGATTATTCAGCCACCCAAAGAGTACTTCCAGATTGTGCACGAGATTGTGAAAGAATACGGTGGTCTCTACATCTCTGATGAAGTTCAGACTGGATTTGGTCGAACAGGTGGAAAGTGGTGGGGCATTCAACACGCCGGCGTTGAACCAGATATCATCACTATGGCTAAGGGATTTGGTAGTGGTCTTCCTATTGGCGGCTTCCTTACCAAACCCGAATATGCTGAAGACTTCATGATGATAGATGGATTTGCTACATTTGGTGGAAATCCATTAACTTGTGCGGGAGCAATTGCCGTACTTGAGATTATAGAAGAGAGTGGATATCTGGAGAAGGCCGCCAAAAATGGAGAGTACATGAAAAAGAAGCTTCAGGGGCTTCAAGAGGACCATAAGATAATTGGAGATGTGCGCGGTCAAGGACTAATGATTGGTGTTGAGCTAGTTCGTGATAAGAAAACAAAGGAACCAGCCAGTCAAGAGATTCTCAAAGTGATGGAAATCACCAAGGAGAAAGGTCTCCTGATTGGTAAGGGAGGTCTCGATAATAACGTAATCCGAATCCAGCCTCCACTTGAATTGACTCAGCCCCAGATTGACTCTGCATGCATCATTCTTGATGAAGCATTTACTGAGGTTGAAAAATCACTGTAATATGGAAAAAAGGTGTCGTTCCTGTATCTGACAAACGTAGAACCGCTTTCTACTGTCGGGTATTCATTTATATTGAGCCACAAAAAGGACCGCACTGAGTGTGTGTACGAATCACGCCATCAGGGTAGGATCAAAAGCTAAAATTCACTATATGGTGATTTTCAAATGACGATAGGCTTTATGGTCATACAAGAAGATGGAACGCCCATTTTTTCGTATGTACAAGAATCACAGCAAGAGGTCACTCAAATCCTTCTTCCTAGTTTGTTAGGCGTTTTGCAGAGTTTTTCAAAGGGAATGCTGGGCAGTATTGATTCTAGTAGTATCAAGTCAGTAACTCTCAAAGATACAGTTTATACTATCATAAATTTGAATGTAAAAACGCCTTCCAGAAAGGAAAACCTATTCCATTTTGTGCTTCTCACTGATACTAAGAAGAAGTCTTCTGATATTGAAGCATCGTTGGAATTTTTAATGACAAGCTTTCTGAGCTTCAAAAAAGGAGAATTTGTTGTCAAAATGAGAATCAATGCAACTAATGAAGATGAATTCAGTGAATTTTGTGATTTCTTATCGAGTACAATAGATCTGAATAGCGGCGAAATAAGGAAGACAAAAATCACTCCGCCTCCAGGTTCTTTCATTCAGGGAATGCTAAATGAAGTGAGGGGATATTATCCAACAAATATTGTAGAAACGTGGAATCCAAAGCTGGTATCACTCGGGAATTCGTATGTATGGGTTTCCGAAGATCTAACAAAGAGAGAAGAAGATGAGATTCTAGAGAGAATTCGGACGAATCTTTCTAGCGGACTATTCGATACTATTGAGGCTAGGGTAAGAAGCCAGTTAGAGGCTTAATTTTCCATAGGATACCTTGAGCTGGCTAAAAATCAAATTGATCCTGCATGCTTCATCAAAGTTGAATCATTTACAGATGTTGACAAATCCCTAGATTGAAACCTCAGCCTTTTGTAAGATCGTCATACGAATCAGGTCTGCGATCCCTGAAGAACTGCCAAGTATTTCTCACCTCGCGAATGAGGTCTAGGTCTATGTCACCAATTACTAGTTCTTCATTATCGCGAGACCCTTTCACAACATACTGACCTCTAGGATCTGCAATGTAGGAACTACCATAGAATGTGCCAGTTTGCCATGGTTCTTCTCCAACGCGATTGATCGCTGCAATGAAGTATCCATTTGCAACAGCATGAGCTGGTTGTTCAATGGTCCAGAGGTGTTCCGACAAACCTGCAACTGTAGCAGAGGGATTGAATACAATTTCTGCTCCGTTCAATCCAAGAGCACGGGCGCCTTCTGGAAAGTGGCGGTCATAACAGATGTAGAGACCTACCTTACCATAGGGGGTATCAAATACGGGATATCCAAGATTGCCTGGAC
>JARGGA010000299.1 GCA_029210805.1 Candidatus Thorarchaeota archaeon | reverse complement strand
TGAATGATTAAAAGGATTAAGTATAATGATGAAAAGTTCATATTTGCCGTAACAATAACGATTGTCGTTCAAGAATGAATACAACGACCCATGATTTTCAAGCTTGGAAGACCACACGTCATCCCTATTGACTCACACAGACTCCAGGAAGAGGTCTTGCCTTGGCATAATAGACACCGCATACATTTTTTTCAGTTTGACCTCTGAGAATGACAAAGATGTACGGTGAGGGGTTAATATTGGAATGTGAGTACACAGCTTGGAACCTCTCGTGTTCTCTAGGGCACTTGTTGACTCACAGGACCGTGGAATGGCAGGAAGTTCAGCAACTAATCGTTCTTAATTTGTTGTGAAAAGATATACTATGCAATAAGGTGTTGCACCAATTTCCGACATTTTTAATGAAATACTGGCCATTATATCTTATTTTACATATTCAAAAGTGTATGAGCGACTATTTTGTGGAATCGGTGTATATCCGCATACAATTATGGAATATACCGGATATAGATATCCGAAAACTCTCTCAAACATACTAATGGGGTTCTGAATACGCCTCTTGAATGGCGTGTTGCTTTCATTCAGGGTATAGCTGATGGGGATGGATGGGCTTCAATTAAGGCGTTTAGTACTGGAATATCTACAGACCCAAATCAGGAGTTCATTAAGAACCTATTTCTAACATTTGGTATTTCTTCAATCTTTTCAACGAGGAGTGTTAGTGTAGGAAAACATAGCGAAATCCAGAAATCCCAAGAGATTCCATTATTCAGGAATGCTTCTGGACGCCAAAAAAGGTTAGATAAATTATCTGAGATTATTGCATCTTTGAAGAGAAGAAAAGCTGAAGGAAAGGAACTAGAACTAATTTTTGAGTTGCTAGAAAAAGGGCATACCCCTGGAGAAATTACAGAAATTCTTTGGGATAAGCATAGAATTGCTCGAACGCCACATAGTATTTACCGTATTCTTGATAAAAACAAGGAAGAAGTGTCTTCGGCCTGAGTATGATTATCTTTTGTCGGAACACTCGCAGGGACTTCTTTTACATCGAGAACATGAATTGTTATACTTACTAAGAAGGACCTCCCCTAGATCTATATTTAGAAGATTGGCAATAGAGATGACCCATGCAAAGACATCCGCTACTTCATCTTCTATGTCCTTGCTAGGTCTCTCCTTGGATATCGCATCACTCAATTCAGCGAGTTCTTGGAAGGTTCTCAGAAGAGTTCTCTCAATACCTCTTTCTCTATCCCGTTCTAGATAGATTCTGCGGATGAGATTCTGAGCTTCTGAAAGATTCATAGATGTACCCCCAAAGGGAGAACCCGTCAAATGACAGGTTCTTATCTGAATCGAAGATGTGCATAGGCATCAGTTTCAGTATCAAAAGCATAGTGAACTTTCTGATAATCTTTCTTGAATTCCGAAACGTCTGCAGCTACTTTCTTGACATCATCTTCTTTCATTACCACTCTGGTAATGAACTCTGCAACAGCATCCATTTCAGATTCCTTGAATCCAAGACGGGTACATTCACTGGAGCCCAATCGGATTCCACCGGGTGTCTTGTAGTCTCTACCGCGTTTCTTATCCCATGGAAGGAGGTTGCGGTTGATGATGATATTAGCATCTTCCAGAGTTTCCTCTACTACATTTCCATGCTGTAGAGGTGTTTCAGTGATATCTACAAGAATGGTGTGTGATTCAGTGAATCCTTTGTGTTCCGCAATGACTTTGAATCCACGTTCATACAATGATTGTGCCAATGCTTTCGAGTTTTTGATTACTTGATCTGCATACTCTTTTCCAAATTCCATAATCTCAGTAAATGCTACAGCTAAACCTGCCATAGTGTTTAGGTGATGATTGCTCATCATACCCGGGAAGGCAGCTCGTTTGATTTTTTCAGCGAATTCATTACGTGAAAGCACACAACCCCTCTGTGGACCGAAGAGTGTCTTATGAGTTGACAAGGTTACCATGTCAGCTCCCTCTCTCAGTGGGTCTTGGAAACGGCCTGAGGCAATCAGCCCAGATACATGCGCTGAATCATATCCAATGGTCATATCGAATTCATCAGCAATTTCCCTGAATTCTTTCACGGGGTGTGGGAATGGAAAGACACTTCCACCGAAAAGCAGGAACTTGATCTCATCTCCCTTCTCTTGGAGGGTTCTAATCCTTGCAAGACTAGCATCCACATCGATGTTGAACTCTTCATCATTAAAGACCCAATTTTGGACTTTATGTCCTCTTATCTGACCTGCAGTACCACCAAGATTAGCTCGTGCATGAGAGATATGCCCCCCATGTGCGATTGAGAGTGCCATCATTCTCTCTCCCGGCTCCATAGCTGCAGAGTACATCATTAGGTTAGCAACCACACCTGAGATGGGTCGAACATCTGCAAATTCTGCCTTGTACAATTCCTTGGCGAGGTTCATACAAATAATCTCGACTTCATCAATGAACTTGCATCCTGCGTAGACTCTCTCGCCAGGCCATCCTTCTGCATAGCGGTCTCTAAAGTCACTCACTATCGCAGATCGTACACCAGGTGAGCTTACATTCTCAGAGGCAATGAGATTGATGGTATTTTTCATCCAATCGTCATGCTTTTCCAACAAATCAAAGATCGTGTCGTAGGTTTTCTTGTTATCGCTCAAACGATGGGCCTCCTTTGCATCCAAAAGATGGTTGCGTCTGATAGAGGCTTCGTTATATGACTTGTGTCAGCGTCAAAACGATGCTTCTGGACTATGAGCGAATCCTCAACTAGAACTACCAGATGAGGGGAGTTTTACTGAGAGTGCAGCATCACAACTCATACACTTTAGTATTGTAATCATAGGTGGATACTCTACCGTCATCTGCATCATTCTACTCTGCAAATCTCTAGACATACCCACTGCCTTCTTCATCATTCGCCCCTGCATACCTCCATAAGCTGAAGCTCTGTTCTGTGCTCGTTCCAACTCCTCAGAGTATATTGCCAGTATAGATTCATCAACCTATCTACAAACTGGGCTGTCATCTCCACTCTCAGGTCATCCTTACAATACGGACATAATGTTGCCATGTTCAATTACCGTTCCCCGAAACCTAGACAAACCCAGACATTTAATGTCTTGGATTGATATTCGGTTCCTGTTTCACAGAGGTCTGCTTATCAGTAAATCCCAAAGGATTTGCAATAAGTCTGACATCCTCTCCACAGGCAGTTTGAGTCTCCGGCAAACTGACGGTGACTAGATTCAGTGCGGCATTCAGATCTCGGTCGATCCTTAACCCACACTCTTCACAATGATAGTCCCTCTCAGAAAGGGATAGCTCCTTCTTTTTATGCCCACAGTTTGAACATCTCTTTGAGGAAGGAAAAGTCCTTGATGCAACAATGAGCTGCGAACCATACCACTGACATTTGTATTCCAGTTGTCTTCTAAACTCGTAGAACCCAACATCAGCAATAGCCAGAGATAATCTTCGGTTCTTCATCATCCCTGACACTCCAAGGTCCTCGATCACTACCTTGCTGTGGCTCTTGGCAAGATAGGTCGTTACCTTGTGTAGAGTGTCCTGTCGGATGTTGAATACTCTCAGGTACATCCTGGCTAATCGGGTCTTTGCTTTCTCACGGTTCCTACTCCCCTTCTCCTTTCGTGATAGACTTCTTGAGAGATGTTTCAACTTCTTGAGTTGCTTTCCTAATGCTCTGGGATTTTCAAAGATCGTACCATCAGAAAGTGTTGCCAGGGTCTTGACCCCGAGGTCTACTCCTACCGTCTTTCCTCTTACAGGAGTGGGGTCAGGAATCCCTTCTTCCACAGTGATGGATACGAACCACCTGTTGGCACGTCTTCGTATCGTAACTGATAGGATTCTCCCATTGTAGTATCTCTTCCTCTTCTCCTTGATACGAATCTTCCCAATCCGTGGGAGCTGGAGCTTTCTCCCCTCGAATCTGATGGTCCCTGTAAGTCGGAAACTATCCCTGACACCTTTCCTCTTGAATTTCGGAAAGCCAACCATCTTACCTTGTTTCAGACCTCGATAGAAGTTCTGGAATGCTTTATGGAGGTCTCTCAGAGATTCTTGAGGTGCGCACTTGGAGGTCTCGTACATCCAGGGAAATTGAATCTTCTTCAGACTGTTGAGGAGCTTGTGTTGTTTCATTGCATCCGTGAATCGATCCTTCCCTTGATTGTTCTTGAAGAGAGAGATACGTTGGTCAAGTCCCCAGTTGTAGACGAACCGTGCAACTCCAGCATGTTGATGAAGCAAAGTCCTCTGGGAGTTCGCAGGATCCAGTTCATACCTGTAGGCTTTGTGGACCAACATAGAAGTCAGAAGATTGTATTGATCGCGATATATAAGTTCATACTGACCTTAGTACATTACCTGAAACGACTGTTTGATAAATGTCCAGGATTGTCCAGGTTTTTGGTAGCTGTTAGCAACCCT